>NZ_JBFUMD010000224.1:0-6022 GCF_054049555.1 Nocardioides sp. P5_C9_2 | reverse complement strand
GGCGGACAGCGACCGGCTCCTGGCCGTGCCTGACGCCTCCTGGACCCGTTCCGCGGCGCTGCGGATGTCGGCGGAGAGGCGGGCGCGGGTGACCTTCTTCTCGGCCACCTTCGCAGCGATGGCCGCTCGGAGGTCGGAGATCCCGATCCCGTGGCGGGCGCTGACGCCGACCACCGGGACGCCGGCGAGACCGTCCGCCTCGAGCAGGCGGCGTACGTCGGCGAGCATGCCCTCGCGACGGTCCTCGGGCACGGTGTCGATGTGGTTGAGCACGACCATCATCACGTCACGGTGCGCGTTGAGCGGCGCGAGGTAGCGGTCGTGGATGGCGGCGTCGGCGTACTTCTGCGGGTCGAGGACCCACACCAGCATGTCCGCCAGCCTGACCAGCCGGTCCACCTCGAGGTGGTGGGAGACCTCGGTGGAGTCGTGGTCGGGCAGGTCGAGCAGGACGACGCCCTGGAGCTGGGGGTCCTCGCGGCCCGGAGAGAGCATGGAGTCGCGGGTGACCTGGTGACGCGCCGGGATGCCGAGCCACTCCAGGAGCTCCTCGGCGCCGTCGCGGCCCCACACGCACGCGGTGGCCCACGACGTCGTGGGCCGGCGGACGCCGACGGCGGACAGCTCGAGCTCGGTCAGGGCGTTGAAGGTGGAGGACTTGCCCGAGCCGGTGGCCCCGGCCAGCGCGACCACGGTGTGCTCGGCGGACAGCTTGAGACGACTGGCCGCCCGGTCGACGACGCCCTGGGCGTCGTCGAGGATCGCGTCGTCGACGCGTCCACGCGCGCCGTCCACGGCCTGCTCGAGGCCTTGCACGCGTACGCCGATGTCAGAACTCCGGGAGAGGCGCTTCTTGGCTCCCTCGAGCAAGGACGACATGTTCTCCCTCGTCGGCTGCAGGTCGGATCGAGGTCCCACCCTAAGCGTCCGGGGTCGGCCCGGCCGCCTCCGCACCCGTCGCGGCGGCCTGCGGGGTGCCGGCCGTGCTCGCGGCGAAGCGCAGGTCGTCGACACGGCGTGCCGCGGTGCGCAGCTTCTCGGGGGTCTCCGGCGAGATCTCGAGCCCGTCGAGGAGCTCGATGTAGCGCCGGCGCTCCCCCTCCAGCAGGTCGGCCACCTTGACCTCGAGGTCGCGCCGCGCCCGGTCGGCCAGCGACCGCACGGCCTGGTCCCCGAAGACGGCCTCGAGGAGCTTCTGCCCGAGCACCGCCGAGCCGCCGGCGATGCCGGCCTCGGCGCCGGTGACCCCGGCGGTGTGCGCGAAGACGACGACCATCAGCGCGACCGAGAGACCGTTGACGCCGAAGGCCAGGAAGCGGGCGGTGGAGCGCTTGTCGGCCCCCTCGGTCCGCACCATGTCGAGCACGTCGGACTGCCAGTCGCGGACCGCACGCTCCGCGCGCCGACGGAAGTCGCGCGACGCCCGGCCGAGGTCCTCGCCACCCTGCGTCAGAAGCATCTGCCCGGCCGCGGTGGACTGCCACGACGCCTCGGACCGCTCGGCCGCGGCCTCGGCGTGCTCGAGGATCAGTGTCTCCAGGCCGGACTCCACGGCCACGGTCACCCGCTCGGCCTGCTGGGGCTTGCCCTTCACGGCGTTGACCACCCGGTCGCGCAGCCAGCCGACACGGGTCTCCAGCGACTTGAGCAGCTCCCCGGTGCYGACGAACTCCTGCCAGCGGGCGAGCACCTCCCCGCGCAGCAGGGTGCCGTCGGCCGACGCCTCGGAGACGGCCTCCACGGCCTGGTCGTAGGACCGGTTCACGTCCTCGCGCAGGCGACGTACGGCGTCTACCTGCTCGGTCGCGGCGTCGGCGACCGAGTGGGTACGCCGGGACAGGGTGCGGATCGCGCCCTCCAGGGTCTGGCGGACCACGGCGGAGCGGGCCTCCGAGTCGGCCGCCAGCGAGTCCAGCCAGGCGCGGATGTCGGCGACCGACTCAGGCGGCAGCAGCCCGTCCTCGGTCACGCCCCCCTCGGTGACGGTGAAGAGCGGCGAGTCCTTGAGCCCGCGGGAGGCGAGCATCCGGGCGAGATGGGTCGACACGGTCTCGACGGCCTCGGGCGGTGTGCGGTCGAGCACGATCGCGACGGCGGCCGACCGCTCCGCGGCCTTGCGCAGGAACTCCCACGGCACCTGGTCGGCGTACCGCGCGGCGGAGGTGACGAAGAGCCACAGGTCCGCGGCGGCGAGCAGCTGGGCCGCCAGCGTGCGGTTGCGCTCCTCCACCGAGTCGATGTCGGGGGCGTCGAGGATGGCCAGGCCGGCCGGCACCGTCTCGGAGGCCACCAGCTGGAGCGCCTCGGGGTCGTTGGTGCTGCGTGAGACCCGCTCGAGCTCGGGCAGCAGCCGGTCCTGGCCGAACCAGTGGGCGTCGGCCGGGTTGTGCACCAGGACCGGGGACCGCGTGGTCGGGCGCAGCACGCCGGGCTGGGTGACCCGGGTGCCGACGAGCGAGTTGACCAGCGTGGACTTGCCGGCTCCGGTGGAGCCGCCGACGACCGTGAGCAGGGGGGCGTCGATCGTCATCAGGCGCGGGATGACGTAGTCCTCGAGCTGGTCGACCATCTCCCCCTGCGCCCGGCGCTGGTCCGGGGCGGACGGCAGCTCCAACGGCAGCCGCACCTCCTGCAGCGCGCCGCGCAGCCGCACGAGAGCGGTCAGCATCTTCGTGCTGTCGGCGCTCTCCTGGCGGGACTGGAGCTCGGTCATCGGGTGGGTACCACCTGTCCGGGGAAGGCAATGTAGGGGCGTACGGCGTTGAGCTCTTGCAGGTAGTCGTGCCCCCGCTCGGCGAAGTCGCGTGGTGCCGTCCCGCGAAGATAGCGGTGATGGAGGTAGGCGAGCTCTATCGCGGCGGCCTGGTACTCCCGCATGGCGCGTTCCCCGTGCGCTCCCCCACCCCTGCGGGCGAACGCGCGTGCGTGGCGGCGGGCCCGCAGGTCGACCAGCCACGGGATGTCGGTCGCCGGGATGAGCCCACGACCGGCGGCGTCCTCGAGGGCGGCGCGCATCATCCCGCGCTCTGCGTGGCGCCGGTAGAGCGCGAACGCGACGAACCCGAGGAAGGCCGGGAGCATCAGGGTGCCGTAGAGCACCAGGAAGTTGTCGGTCCCCGACAGGGTGGCGGTGTTCCAGAGGCTGTGCGCGAGCACGGCCGCGACGTAGCCCAGGACCGGCAGCAGCACGCGGCGGGACGTCCGGCGCGACGCCACGGCCAGCCCGACCCCGACGCCGATGAACGCGGTGAAGAACGGGTGCGCGAAGGGGCTGACGATGCCGCGCAGGACGAACGTGCCGGTGAGCGCCTCGGTGCCACCCGGCCCGAGCCCGTCGGTGCCGTCGTACGCCGCCGCGAGGTAGAGGATGTTCTCGGTGAAGGCGAAGCCGATGCCGACCATCCCGGCGTACACGATGCCGTCCAGCACGCCGTCCAGCTCGTGGCGCCGCCACCACAGCAGGAGCACGAGGAAGGCCCCCTTTGTCAGCTCCTCGGTCACCGGCGCCAGGACCGACAGGCTCTCACTGTCGTTGGCGCCTCCGGCGATGCCGATGCCCTGGAAGACCAGCGCCGCGGCGGTCGCCACGAACGCACCCCACAGCAGGCCGGCGACCAGCAGGGACCGGGGCTCGGGCTCGTAGCGGTCCAGCCACATGAAGCACCCGACCAGCGGGCCCACCGGGAGGGCCGCCAGCAGCGCGGCCACAGCGAGGGACCCAGGGGCCCCCGACAGGGCGATGACCAGGGCCATCACGAGGGCGCCGAGCAGCACCGACCCCGTCACGACGACGGCGAAGGCAACGCTGTCGCGACGTCGTCTCGGCATGCGCGGAAGCCTAACGGAGCACCCTCCTCGCCCCGGCGTACAGTGACCGCGTGAACGAGGAGCACCCCACCGAGACCGACGTCGCCACCTCCGAGACCGGCGCCGAGCTGGCCACCGAGTCGCACGACCCGGCCGTGCCCGCGGCGTACGCCGCCTTCATGCGCACCGGGTGGGGCGAGCGCGAGCTCGACGTCCCCCGGCACCCGGTCACCGAGCACGCCGCGCGGAGACGCGCGGCGCTGGCGGCCGCCTTCCCGGGCGAGCGGCTGGTGCTCCCGGCGGGCACGTTCAAGGTGCGGGCCAACGACACCGACTACCGGTTCCGCCCGGACACCGCGCACACCTACTTCTCCGGCAACCAGACCTCCGACGCCGTGCTGGTCATCGACAGCGGGTCGGACGGGGTCGGCGAGGCCGTGCTCTACGCGCGACCGCGCTCCGAGCGCGACAGCGACGAGTTCTTCCGCGACCGCCAGTACGGCGAGCTGTGGGCCGGTCGCCGCCCCTCGGCCCGCGAGATCTCCGACTCGCTCGGCATCGAGGTCCGCCACGTGCAGGACCTGCCGTCGTTCGACGACGACCGCAAGACCCGTGACATCAGCACCGACGAGGACCTGGCCCGCGTGGCCGACGAGCTGCGGCTGGTCAAGGACGAGTGGGAGGTGGCCGAGCTCCAGGAGGCGTGCGACATCACCACGCTCGGCTTCGAGGACTCGGTGCGTGAGTGGGACCGCGTCCTCAAGCACGGCGAGCGCTGGATCGAGGGCACCTTCTTCCGCCGGGCCCGCACCATGGGCAACGACATCGGCTACGACTCCATCGTCGGCGGCGGCGCGCACGCCACGACGCTGCACTGGATCGACAACACCGGCCCGATCACCCCGGGGCAGCTCGTGCTCCTCGACATGGGGGTGGAGGGACGCAACCTCTACACCGCCGACGTGACACGCACGCTGCCGGTCGACGGGCGCTTCACGCCGGTGCAGCGCGACCTCTACGACCTGGTCCACGCCGCTCAGCAGGCCGGCATCGACGCCGTCCGGCCGGGCGTGCCGTTCCTTGCCGCCCACAACGCGGCGATGGAGATCCTGGCCCACGGCCTCGCCGACCTCGGCCTGCTGCCGGTCTCGGCCGAGGAGGCCCTCGACCCCGAGTCGAAGGTCTACGCACGCTGGACCCTGCACGGCACCTCGCACATGCTCGGCATGGACGTGCACGACTGCGGCCGCTCCTCGGTCGACATCTACCCCAAGGGCGATCTCACCGAGGGCATGGTGCTGACGGTCGAGCCCGGGCTCTACTTCCAGGAGGACGACCTGCTCGTCCCCGAGGAGCTGCGCGGCATCGGGATCAGGATCGAGGACGACATCCTCGTCACCGCCGACGGCTCGCAGAACCTCTCCGCGGCGCTCCCCCGCACCTCGGCGGAGGTCGAGGAGTGGATGGGCCGGCTGCGCGGCTGAGGAGCCGGCCCGGCGTGGACTGCCACCACTACGACGCTCACCGCTGTCGCTCCTGCACGCTGCTGGAGGTGCCGCGCGCCCGGCAGCTCAGCGACAAGGAGACGCACGCGCGCTCGCTCATGCCGTCTCCGGTCTGGCTGCCGACCGTGGCCGGCCCCGACGCGGGATTCCGCAACAAGGCCAAGATGGCGGTCGGCGGCACCTCGGTCGCCCCGACGCTGGGCATCCTCGACCGCACCCGTACCGGGGTCGACCTGCGCGACTGCGGACTGCACTCCCCCGGCCTGACCGCCGCGCTGGAGGTGGTCGCCACCTTCATCACCCGCGCCGACCTCACGCCGTACGACGTCGCGACGCGTCGCGGCGAGCTCAAGCACGTGCTGCTCACCGAGTCCCCCGACGGGGAGCTGATGCTGCGCCTGGTGGTGCGCTCCACCGCCGACGAGACGCGGATCCGCAAGCACCTGCCGTGGCTGCTGGAGGCCCTGCCCCTCCTGCGCGTCGTGTCCCTCAACGTGCAGCCCACGCACGCTGCCGTGCTCGAGGGCGAGCGCGAGATCGTGCTGACCCCGCAGTCGTCGCTGCCGATGCGGCTGGAGGGGCTCGAGCTGTCACTGCGCCCGCAGGGCTTCTTCCAGACCAACACCCACGTCGCCGCGGCGCTCTACGCCCAGGCCCGCGCCTGGGTCGCCGGCCTGCCCGACGTCCGCACGGCGTGGGACCTCTACTGC
>NZ_JBFUMD010000223.1:0-6030 GCF_054049555.1 Nocardioides sp. P5_C9_2 | reverse complement strand
TGTCGGGGACCGGGAGCAGCAGCTGGTGCCCGAACATCAGCTGGGCGAGCAGCTGGTGGGGGAGCTGGTCGACCGAGGTGGCGCTGTAGGTGTTGCGGCTGCGCAGGGCCTTGACCAGGGCGGTCCCGTGCGTCATCGACCCCAGGCTGTGGACGTTGGGGTTGCCGAGGTAGATCCCGACCGCGTCGCGACCGTGCGCGTTGATGGTCGTGGCGAGCCCGTCGGCGACCAGGTCGAACGCCTCGTTCCAACCGATCTCCGTCCACTCGCCGGTGTCCCGGTCGCGCCGCACCGGTCGGCGCAACCGGTCCGGGTCGGCGTACACGTCCGCGATGGCGACGCCCTTGGGGCAGACGTGGCCGCGCGACAGCGGGTCGTCACGGTTCCCGCGCACCCCCGTCACGGCGCCGGCCTCGAGGGTGATCTCCAGTCCGCAGATGGCCTCGCAGAGGTTGCAGACGCCGAGCTTCAGCACCGGGGCATCCGTCGGGGCGTTCGTCGCTGGAGGCACGTGGGGATCCTCGCACGCCGACACGCCGCCGGAATGACGCGTCGTGCACTAGTGCGCAATCCGCACTAGTGTCGGCGCATGGACAGCACACAGCTCCTCAAGGGGGTGCTCGACCTCGCGGTGCTCGCGGTGGTCGACGAGGAGGACGGCTACGGCTACGACGTGGTCCGCCGGCTGCGGGCCGGCGGCCTCGACGAGGTGGGGGACGCCTCCGTCTACGGCACGCTGCGCCGGCTGTACGCCGCGGGCGCGCTGACGTCGTACGTCGTGCCGTCCGAGAGCGGACCGCACCGCAAGTACTACGGCATCACCCCCGTCGGCCGTCAGCAGCTCAAGACCCAGAGCGACGACTGGGCGCACTTCTCCACGACCGTCACCGACCTGCTCCAGGGGGCCCGCTCATGAACACCGCACCGGCCGACGTCCGACCCGAGGTGGCGAGGTTCGTCGCCGCCGTCCGTGCCCGCTTCGCCGACCTCGACGACGACGAGCGCGAGGAGCTGCTCGGTGGCCTGGAGGCCGACGTCACCGAACGGGTCGCGGAGGAGGGGGCGGACGTCCTGGGGGACCCGGACGCCTACGCCGCCGAGCTGAGGTCGGCCGCGGGGCTGCCGCCGGGTGCGCCGGTGCAGGGCGTCTCGTGGTCGGGGTCCTCGCCGCGTGCGGTCCTCGACGCCGCGGCGGCCCGCTCGTCGCAGCTGCTCGACGGGCTCCCGGGCGACGCGGGTGGCCTGCTGCGTGCCGCCCGGCCCGCCTGGTGGGTCTTCCGGGCCTGGCTGGCGGTCATGCTCGTGAGCTTCCACCTCTGGCTGCCGCGCGACCAGGACGTCCCCTACCTGCCCACCGGGTCGGCCGGTGCCGGGGCGGTGGTCCTCCTCGCCGCCGCTCTCGTCAGCGTGCAGGTCGGCCGGGGGCGGCTGTGGCCCGGCACGCGGTCCACCGCGGCGCGGCTGGTCCTGCTGGCCCTCAACCTCTTCGCCCTCGCCGTGCTGCCCAACACCGTGCAGAACGTGGAGTACATCGCGCAGGCGAAGTACTACGACGACCTCGCGCCCAGCATCGACCAGCGCGGCGTCGTGCTCGACGGCGAGCAGGTCTGCAACATCCAGCCGTACGCCGCGGACGGCCGGCCACTGGTCGGCGTACAGCTCTTCGACGGCCGGGGCCGACCCCTGGACGTGCGCTGTCCCGACCGGTTCGGCACCGGCGCCTATCCGTGGACCCTCGGCGACGTGTCCCGCTGGAACGTCTTCCCACAGGCCGAGCGGCGCCAGCAGGGCTTCGACCGGACGGTGCCGGACGCCTACGACTCGGCACGGCCCCCGGCGTTCCCCACGCCCGAGCGCGCGGAGGTGCCGGAGGTCACCCACCCGCTGGTGATGGCGACGCCGGGCGATGGACGAGCCGCGGGACGACGAGCTGCCGGGACCGGGCGCTAGCCACCCCTCTGGGTGGGACGGCCCGTGCCTGGAGCGCGTCGGGCGTCACGATCGCCGCGGAATGCCGTTAGGTTCCACGAGCACTCATCCCCCCATCACCTGGAGACAACACCATGGGTTACGGACTCGGCGTCTTCCTGCTGGCACTCGGCCTCATCCTGGCCTTCGCCGTGCAGGACATGATCAGCGCCGTCGACCTCACGATGGTCGGCTACATCCTCTGCCTGGCCGGCATCCTGGTCATCGCGATCACGGCCATCCAGACCAACACGCGCCGCCGGGCGACGACGGTCGCCACCACCACGGACCACGAGGGCCGCTCGGCCACCACGGAGAGGCGGACCGAGACCGACCCGCCCGCCCCGCCGGCCGTCTGACGCCACCTGCCACAGCCGCAGCACCGTCGCCCGGGTCCCATCGTTTTGGGGCCCGGGCGTCGCCGTTGCTAATCTCGTCCGGTTGCCCACCGCACGGTGGGACCTGCCGTCATGACGGCCGCGGATCCAGAGAGCTCGGGGCATCCTGCCCCGGGCGCCGCGCAACGAGACCGGAAGGAGCCCCGCATGTCGATCGGTACCGACGCGGAGACCAAGAAGAAGATCATCGCCGAGCACGCCACGACCGAGGGCGACACCGGCTCGCCCGAGGTGCAGGTCGCTCTGCTGAGCCACCGCATCAGCCACCTCACCGAGCACCTCAAGCAGCACAAGCACGACCACCACAGCCGCCGTGGCCTGCTGCTCCTCGTGGGCCAGCGCCGTCGTCTGCTCAACTACCTGCAGAAGACCGACATCGCGCGCTACCGCGCGATCGTCGAGCGTCTCGGCCTGCGTCGCTGACCTGCCAGGAGCGGTTCCCCGTCACGGGGAGCCGCTCCTGCTGGTTGACGGGCCGTTCCGTTAGGCTCGTCCACGGCCCTCGGGGGCCACTGCACATTCACACCACCAGGAGTGGGCCCGGAACGTCGGCTCGGTCCTCGGTAGTGGCTTCCGGACTCTCGCGCACAGCGCGGCCCGTGGGCCTCGATCGAAGACCGGCAAGCATGCTCGAACGTCGAGCTGTTCGGGCGTTCCGCGGCTGGCTCCGCGAAGAGAAAGGGAAACCCTTTGAACGAGGGACCCATCATTTCTGCTGTCGAGACCGTGCTGGACAACGGCAAGTTCGGACAGCGCACCGTCAAGTTCGAGACCGGCCTGCTCGCCCGCCAGGCGGCCGGCTCGGTCACGGCCTACCTGGACGACGAGACCATGCTGCTCTCGGCGACCACCGCCGGCAAGACCCCGAAGGACCACTTCGACTTCTTCCCCCTGACGATCGACGTCGAGGAGCGGATGTACGCCGTGGGCCAGATCCCCGGCTCCTTCTTCCGGTCCGAGGGTCGCCCGGGCGAGGACGCGATCCTCACCTGCCGCCTCATCGACCGCCCGCTGCGCCCGACCTTCAAGAAGGGTCTGCGCAACGAGGTCCAGGTCGTCATCACCGTCATGGCGCTCGACCCCAACGTGCCGTACGACGTCCTGGCCATCAACGCCGCGTCGCTCTCGACCCAGCTCTCCGGCCTGCCGTTCTCCGGCCCCGTCGGTGGCGTCCGCGTGGCGCTCATCGAGGGCCAGTGGGTCGCCTTCCCGACGCACTCGCAGCTCGAGACCGCCGTCTTCGACATGGTCGTCGCCGGTCGCGTCACCGACTCCGGTGACGTCGCCATCATGATGGTCGAGGCCGAGGCCACCGAGGAGACCATCGCGCTCGTGCAGGGTGGCGCCCAGGCGCCCACCGAGGAGGTCGTGGCCGGCGGCCTCGACGCCGCGAAGCCCTTCATCAAGCAGCTCGTCGAGGCCCAGGCCGAGCTGGCCCGTGAGGCCGCGAAGCCGGTCCAGGACTTCCCGGTCTTCCTCGACTACGAGGACGACGTCTACGCCGCCGTCGAGTCGGCCGTCAAGGACGACACCGCCGCCGCGATGACCATCGCCGACAAGCAGGAGCGCGAGCTCAAGGTCGACGAGATCAAGGCGTCTCTGCTCGAGAAGCTCGCCGGCCAGTTCGAGGGTCGCGAGAAGGAGATCGGCGCGGCGTTCCGCTCGCTCAACAAGTCGATCGTCCGCGAGCGCGTGCTGCGCGACAAGATCCGCATGGACGGTCGCGGCCTCGCCGACATCCGCCCGCTGCACGCCGAGGTCGGCGTGATCCCGCGCGTGCACGGCTCGGCGCTGTTCGAGCGTGGCGAGACCCAGATCCTGGGCGTCACCACCCTCAACATGCTCAAGCTCGAGCAGCAGCTCGACACGCTGTCCCCGGAGAAGCACCGCCGGTACATGCACAAGTACGTCTTCCCGCCGTTCTCCACCGGTGAGACGGGTCGCGTGGGCTCGCCCAAGCGTCGCGAGGTCGGACACGGTGCGCTCGCGCGCCGCGCCCTCCTGCCCGTGCTCCCGACCCGCGAGGAGTTCCCCTACGCGATCCGCCAGCTCTCCGAGGCCATGGGCTCCAACGGCTCGACCTCGATGGGCTCGGTCTGCGCGTCCACCCTGGCGCTCCTCCAGGCCGGTGTGCCGCTCAAGGCGTCCGTCGCGGGCATCGCGATGGGCCTCATCTCCGGCGAGGTCGACGGCGAGCAGCAGTACGTCGCGCTGACCGACATCCTCGGCGCCGAGGACGCGTTCGGTGACATGGACTTCAAGGTCGCCGGCACGCGGGAGTTCGTCACCGCGCTCCAGCTCGACACCAAGCTCGACGGCATCCCGGCCGAGGTCCTCGCTGCGGCGCTGACCCAGGCCCGCGACGCCCGTCTGGCGATCCTCGACGTCATGGCCGAGGCCATCGACGCCCCCGAGGAGATGTCGCTCCACGCGCCGCGGATCATCACGATCAAGGTGCCCGTCGACAAGATCGGCGAGGTCATCGGCCCGAAGGGCAAGATCATCAACCAGATCCAGGACGACACGGGCGCGACCCTGTCGATCGAGGACGACGGCACGGTCTACATCGGTGCGACGAACGGCGAGGCGGCCCAGGCCGCGAAGGACGCCGTCAACGCGATCGCCAACCCGACGATGCCCGAGGTCGGCGAGCGCTACCTCGGCACGGTCGTCAAGACGACCAACTTCGGTGCCTTCGTCTCGCTCATGCCCGGCAAGGACGGCCTGCTGCACATCAGCAAGCTGCGTGCCCTCGCCGGCGGCAAGCGCGTCGAGGCCGTCGAGGACGTCCTCTCGGTGGGCCAGAAGGTCCAGGTCGAGATCGGCGAGATCGACGACCGCGGCAAGCTCTCGCTCGTGCCCGTCGTGGAGGAGTCCTCCTCCGCGTCGGCCGACGAGGCCGACGAGGCCACCGACTCCGAGTGACCTGAGCTCCATCCGCGACCGGCCGGCAGCCACCTGCCGGCCGGTCGTGGCATTTCTCCTGCGAAAGGCAGATCCCCCGTGCAGAACTCCGGCACCACCCGCACCCTCCAGACCGTCAAGGACGCCGACGGCCAGGTGACCTCGCGCGTGCGGCGTACCGTGCTGCCCAGCGGGCTGCGCATCGTCACCGAGCAGATGGCCGGCGCCCGCTCGGCCAGCATCGGGGTGTGGGTCGGCGTGGGCTCGCGGGACGAGACCCCGGCCCTGCACGGCTGCTCGCACTTCCTCGAGCACCTGCTCTTCAAGGGCACCCGCGAGCGCAGCGCCCTCGACATCTCGGTGGCCCTCGACGCGGTGGGCGGGGAGTTCAACGCCTTCACCGCCAAGGAGTACACCTGCTTCCACGCGCGGGTCCTCGACGACGACCTGCCGATGGCCATCGACGTCCTCGGCGACATGATCACCAACTCGCTCATCACCTCGGCCGACGTCGAGGCCGAGCGCGACGTGATCCTCGACGAGATCGCCATGCACGACGACGACCCCGACGACGTGGTGCACAACCTCTTCGCCCACCAGGCGTGGGGCGACACCCCGCTGGGTCGCCCGATCGCCGGCACCCACGACTCGATCACCGCGATGAGCCGCCAGCAGATCCACCGCTTCTACCGGCGCCACTACCGCCCGGGGACGATGGTCGTCGCCGCGGCCGGCAGCGTCGACCACGCGACCGTCGTAC
>NZ_JBFUMD010000222.1:0-6051 GCF_054049555.1 Nocardioides sp. P5_C9_2 | reverse complement strand
TTGCCGAGGTACATGACCGCGACCTCGGGGCAGAAGTGGCGCACCACGGCGAGGTCGTGGGCGATGAAGAGGAAGGCGATGTCGAACTCCTTCTGCAGGTCCTGCAGAAGGTTGATGACCTGCGCCTGGATCGACACGTCCAGCGCCGACACGGGCTCGTCGGCCACGAGCAGCTTGGGGTTGAGCGTCAGGGCCCGGGCGATGCCGATGCGCTGGCGCTGGCCGCCGGAGAACTCGTTGGGGTACCGGTTGTAGTGCTCCGGGTTGAGGCCGACGACCTCGAGGAGCTCCTGCACGCGGGGCAGGATCTTGTTCTTGGGCACGATGTCGTGGACCTGGAGCGGCGCCCCGACGATCGCGCCGACGGTGTGCCGCGGGTTCAGCGAGGTGTAGGGGTCCTGGAAGATCATCTGCACGTCGCGGCGCAGCGGCTTCATGGCCCGGTTGGACAGCTTGGCGAGGTCCTTGCCCTCGAACATCATCGATCCGCCGGTGGGCGTGTAGAGGCGCGTGATGAGGCGTCCGGTCGTGGACTTGCCGCATCCCGACTCCCCCACCAGGCCCAGCGAGCCGCCCCGCGGCACCTGGAAGGAGACGCCGTCGACGGCCTGAACCTGGCCGATCGTGCGTCGCATCAGGCCCGACGACCGCACCGGGAAGTACATCTTGAGGTCCTCGACCTCCAGCACCGCGGGGGCGTCGGGGTCGAGCCTGCTCGCCACGTGACCCTCGTAGGCGTCCGGAAGGAGGACCTCGTGGTCGCTGTAGGCGTCGTGGGGCTCCGTCACCAGGTCACGGTCGCCGGTCTCGGCCGCGTTGGCGCCCACCTCGGTGGGCTCGATCTGGGCTTCGGCGTTGGGGTCCTGGGTCATCGGATCTCCTCGACCAGGTCGGGGGCGATCTCCGGGAGGACCTCGGTCCGGTAGATCAGCTCGGGGTTGGGCAGGTGGCAGCGCTTGAGGTGGTCGACACCGGAGGCGGGCGTCAGCTCGGGGAGCTGGGTGGCGCACAGTCCGCCCGGCACCTTGTCCACGTGGGCGCAACGCGGGTGGAACGAGCACCCCGACGGCGGGCTCAGCAGGCTCGGCGGGTTGCCCGGGATCGGGATGAGCCGCGCGTCGGTGCTGGCGGCGACGTCCGGGATGCTGGAGAGCAGGCCCCAGGTGTAGGGCATCTCGGGCCTCATCAGGATCTGCTGCACCGAGCCGTACTCGACGGCCCGGCCGGCGTACATGACCAGGACGTCGTCCGCGGTCTCGGCGATGACGCCGAGGTCGTGGGTGATGATGACGACCGCCGAGTTGAACTCGCGCTGCAGGTCCTGGAGCAGGTCGAGGATCTGCGCCTGCACCGTGACGTCGAGGGCGGTCGTGGGCTCGTCGGCGATGAGCAGCGACGGGTCGTTGATCAGGCCCATCGCGATCATGGCGCGCTGGCGCATGCCGCCGGAGAACTGGTGCGGGAAGTCGTCGACGCGACGGTCCGGCTGCGGGATGCCGACCCGGTCGAGCATCTCGATGGCCTTGCGCCGCGCGTCACGCTTGGAGGCGCTGGTGTGGTGCACCATGTAGGCCTCGGCGAGCTGGTCGCCGATCTTGTAGAACGGGTGCAGGGCCGCCAGGGCGTCCTGGAAGATCATCGAGACCTGGTTGCCGCGGAGCTTGCGCATCCGGGCCTCCGAGAGGCCCACGACCTCGGTGCCGCCCACCCGGATCGACCCGGTGATCTTGCTCGACTTGGCGTCGTGGAGGCCGAGGACGGCCAGGCTGGAGACCGACTTGCCGGATCCGGACTCGCCCACGATGCCGAGGGTCTTGCCCATCTCCACCGTGTAGCTCAGGCCCTTGACGGCCGTCACCGGTCCGTCCTGGGTCGGGAAGGTCACCGACAGGTCCTCGACGGCGAGGATCGGGCCCTCGCCCTCGGCGCGCACGGCCGACTCGGACTGGGTCACTGCGGGAGTCGTTGTCACGAGAGCCTCACCCTCGGGTCGAGGAAGCTGTAGATGATGTCCACGAGCAGGTTGGAGATGATCAGGAGCACGGCACTGAACAGGGCGGTGGCGGCCACCACGGGCAGGTCCTTGAGCTGGACCGCCTGGAGGCTCCAGAAGCCGATGCCGTTGATGTCGAAGATACGTTCGGTGAAGATCGTGCCTGCCAGCAGGGTGCCGAAGTCGATGCCGAAGATGGTGACGACCGGCACCAGCGCCGCTCGCAGGCCGTGCTTGTAGACCACCGTGCGCTCCGGGAGGCCCTTGGCCTTGGCGGTGCGGATGTAGTCCTCGCTCAGGGCCTCGACCATCGACCCCCGCGAGTAACGGGTGTACTGCGTGCACCCGAAGATGCCGAGCGCCACCCACGCCAGGAACATCCCGCCGAACCACTTGGCCGGGTTCTCGGTGATCGGGAAGTAGCCGGTGTCGCTCACGAACGGCGCCTCCCACAGGACCGTGAGGTAGAGCCAGGTCAGCAGGGCGAACAGGTAGTAGGGGATGGAGCTGAGGAACAGGAAGCTCGAGACCAGTGCCTTGTCCGCGACGCTCCCGCGTCGGCGCGCCGCGGCGACGCCGATCGGGATGCCGAAGAGGAGGTAGAGGAAGGCGCCGCCGACGGCCACCGAGATGGTGGCGGGCAGGCGCTTGACCAGCTCCTCGGACACGGGCTGCTTGGTCAGGTAGGAGACGCCCAGGCAGGGGGCGTGGCAGTCGTACGTCGAGGACGCGATGGTGATCTCGCGACCGACGAAGACGCCCTTCGCCCACTTGAGGTACTCCTCGTGGACGGGGTTGTTGTAGCCGAGGGTCCGCTCGTAGATCTCGATGCGGTCACCGCAACGATTGCTGGTCTCACGGTCACAGATGGTCTGCGCCGGGCTCGAGGGTCCGAACCAGAACAGCAGGAAGATCGCGATCGACACCAGGGTGAGGACGAGCGCACCTGAGATCAACCGCTTGACGAGATAGGCGAACATCTCAGCCTCTCCGGGGGTGATGGATGTGTCCGGGCTGGCGAGTGGGGGCCCCGGTCTGGGACCCCCACCCGTCAGTTGGTGCTATTGCTGAACAGTCCTGCGTGAACTACAGGGTTCATCTCATGCTGTGCGAGCGCAAGGGCTCACTGCATCACGAAGATGTCCTTGTAGTTCGGGGCGCCGAGGGCGCCGTCGCCGGACGGGTTGCCGATCTTGGAACCGAAGACGAACAGGTCGTTGCGGAACGCGGTGGGGATGATCGGGAAGTAGTCCGTCATGATCTCCTCGTCCAGCGCACCCCATGCGTCACCCTGCTCCTCGAGGGGCATGGTGGCGATGTCGTCCATCTTCTGGTCGATCGCGGGCTCCGAGAACTGCGCGGTGTTGTACACGGCGTCGGTCTTGAGGAGCGGCGGGATCATCGTCGAACCGGCGGGCCAGTCCGAGCACCAGTTGACGCCACGCAGGTTGAGCTGCTTGTTCGTCTTGTTGTCGGGGTCCAGCCAGATGTCGTACGGCGAGACCTGGACCGGGATGGCCTTGACCTTGAAGCCGGCCTCCTCGAAGCCCTTGGTGAGCTGCTTCTGACCGGCGACGGCCAGCGGGTCGGTCTCGTAGTAGACCATCGTGATCTGGTAGCCCTCTTCGCCGGCCTCGGCGAGCAGCTCCTTGGCCTTCTCCGGGTTGTAGGTGATCTGCTCACCGTCGACCTGGAAGTCCTTCTTGCCGGCCATGCCGGGGGGCATGACGGAGTTGGCCGGGATGCGGGTGACGCCGGGAACCTCGCCCGTCGCGAACCACATGTCCTCGTACGGGTAGGCGTAGGCCAGGGCCTTGCGCACGTTGATGTCGGTGATCTTGGTGTAGTCCGGCGTCAGCGTGGAGACACACTGCGAGGTCTGCTGCACCAGGCGGTCACCCAGGGCCTCGTTGGCCTCGGTGTACTTGTCCGAGCCCAGCGCGGTCGAGATCGCGGTCTGCGAGTCGGTGTTGTCCGACAGCATGATCTGGTCGACCTTGGCTGGGTCCTCGTTGAACTTGAAGACCCACTTGTCGACGTACTGGTGACGGCCCGGGTCGGAGTTCGGGTCCCACTGGTCGTTCTTGACCAGGGTCAGCTCCTGGTTGGGCTGGAAGTCCTCGATCATGTAGGGACCGTTGGACAGCGGGTCCTGACCGTAGTTCGGCGGCTTGGAGGCGTTGCCGAGCGGGGCCGGGCCCATCGCCATGAAGGCGCCCCAGTAGTCCATGTCCGGGAAGGGGGTCGCCATCTTGATGGTGACGTCCTGGCCGGAGACGGTGATCCCGTCGTACTTCTCGCCCTTGGCGGTGTACGGGCCGGCGTAGTCCTTGCCGTCCAGGAAGTAGTTCTTGGAGTACTCGGTGCCGGGACCGGACGGGAAGGTGTCGGCGTCGAGCGAACGCTGCATGCCCCAGGCCACCTCCTCGGCGGTGACGGGCTTGCCGTCCTCCCACTTCGCGTCGKCGCGGATCGTGAAGGTCCACTCCGTGAAGTCGTCGTTGGGCGTGCCCAGGTCGGTCGCGAGGTCGGGGACCAGGAGGGGCTGGCCGTTCTCGTCACGCACGTACTGCGTGAGCGAGCGGTGGGTCAGCGCCTGCTGGATCGAGTTGCCGGTGACGGACCAGCCGTCGGTCGGGTCCAGCGAGTTGGGGCCGGGGTCACCCGGGAGGTAGACGGTGACGGTCCCACCAGCGGTGGCTCCGTCGACGTCCGCGGCGGGGCCCTGAGCCTTGGCGTCCTTGCCCCCACCTTCCTGCGCACCGAACTCTCGGTCACTGCCCGAACCGGAGGAGCTGCTGTCGTCGCCCCCGCCGCCACAGGCAGCAAGGGAGAGGAGAGCAACGCCGGCCACGAGCGCGAGCGGCTTGTTCCGCTTCATGCTGTCCAGCCTTTCTTATCTGTGATCGTGCCGGCGGCAGGTGCTGTCGGCAACGTCTGCATCGAAGACCGGATGGTCAGCGACGAGTCTTGGGGTCCAGGGCGTCGCGGATCGCGTCGCCGAGGAGGTTGAGGGAGAGCACGAGCAGCACGACGCCGATCAGGGGCTCCCACAGGTAGAGCGGGTACTGCTCGAAGTAGGGGATCGCGAAGCTGATCGTGCGACCCCACGAGGCGCCGTCGGTGACGCCGATCCCGAGGAAGGCCAGGCCGGCCTCGGCGGCCACGAAGGCCGGGAGCATCAGCGACACGCTGATGATGATCGGCGCGGCCAGGTTGGGCATGAGCTCCTTGAACAGGATCCGGGAGGTCGGCATGCCGAGCACCCGAGCCGCCTGCACGAACTCGCGCTCACGCAGGGACAGCACCTCGCCACGGATCAGGCGGGCCATGCCCATCCAGCCGAAGAGGGCCAGGACGGCGACGAGGCTGAACTTCTGGATCGTGGGGTAGTTGTCGCTGGAGTTGAACCGCTCGTTGAGGATCGGCGCGATGGTCAGCGCGGCGAGCAGGAACGGAACCGTGAGGAACGTGTCCACGAAGAACGACAGGACACGGTCGACCGCACCGCCCAGGAAGCCGGCGAGCAGACCGACCACGACGCCGACGACCGTCGCGAAGAGTGTCGCGCCGGCGGCGATCAGCAGTGAGGTGCGGGCGCCGTACAGCCAGTAGGCCAGGTTGTCGTCCGCGGTGCGGGGCGCGATGCCGAACGGGTGGTCCATCGTGAAGCCACCGTTGGGCGGGCCGTACTCCGGCTTCGGCATGCCGCCGTTGAGGACGTCGAGGTACTGGCTGGCGAGCACGGTGTCGGTGCTGACGCCGAAGAACTTGCTGATCAGGCCCGCGAAGGCGGCGATCAGGATGAAGAACACGATGACGAAGACGCACGCCATCGCGATCTTGTCCTTGACGAGCCGGCCGGCGGCGATCCGCATCGGCGACTTGCCGGCGATCTCCTGCGAGGCCTTGCTGTTCGGGTCGACGGTGGTCTCGTCGGTCAACGAGCCCAAGGTCTCGGGTGCAGTCGGCTGCGACATGCTCTCCCTATCTGGCCGGGATGCTGGACCGGGTCCTGAGTGATGTGTCCGGGCCACCCTGACTGGGGGGTGTGGGTG
>NZ_JBFUMD010000221.1:0-6057 GCF_054049555.1 Nocardioides sp. P5_C9_2 | reverse complement strand
GTCGTGCACTACGCGATCGCGGACCTCACGGCCTTCATCATCCCCGGCGACCCCCTCGACGAGGAGGCCAACCGGCGGGGCGAGACGCTGTACGGCGCGGACTCCAAGATCCCGCTCCACCCGCCCGTGATCTCCGAGGACGCCGGCTCGCTGCTCCCCGACCAGGTGCGTCCCGCCCTGGTGTGGACCATTCAGGTCGACGCGACGGGGGAGGGCACCGACGTCTTCGTCGAGCGGGCCCGGGTGCGGTCGCGGGCCAAGCTCGACTACGCCACCCTCCAGGAGCAGCTCGACGCCGGCACCGCCGACGAGATGTTCACCCTGCTCAAGGAGGTCGGCGAGC
The DNA here is from genome assembly GCF_054049555.1 of Nocardioides sp. P5_C9_2. Lineage (NCBI taxonomy): Bacteria > Bacillati > Actinomycetota > Actinomycetes > Propionibacteriales > Nocardioidaceae > Nocardioides > Nocardioides sp. P5_C9_2. The sequence continues at coordinate 5,714 of NZ_JBFUMD010000221.1, read as the reverse complement.
TCCGGCTGACCCGCGAGGCGGCCCGCGGCGGCGTGTCGCTGCCGCTGCCCGAGCAGGCGATCATCGACGAGGGCGGGCGCTGGCGGCTCGAGTTCCGCACGATGCTTCCGGTCGAGACGTGGAACGCGCAGATCTCGCTGCTCACCGGCTTCGCCGCGGCCTCGCTCATGGTCTATGCCCGCGTCGGGCTGCTGCGCACCCTGCCGCCGGCCGACCCGCACGACGTGCAGCGGCTGCACCGCACCGCGCGGGCCCTGGGCATCGAGTGGCCGGCCGAGCAGCTCTACCCCGACTTCATCCGCACCCTCGACGTCTCGCTGCCTGCGCACGCGGCGATGGTGGTGGCGTGCACCCGGCTGCTGCGCGGCAGCGGGTACGTCGGCTTCAACGGCGACCTGCCCGAGCAGCCGCAGCACTCGGCGCTGGCCTCCGAGTACGCGCACGTCACTGCTCCGCTGCGCCGACTGGTGGACCGCTACGCCCTGGAGATCTGTGTTGCGCTCTGTGCGGGCGAGGAGGTGCCCGGCTGGGTGCTGGCCCGGCTCGGGGACCTGCCCGACACGATGCGCGAGTCCGGCCGGCGGGCCAACCAGTACCAGAACGCCGTGCTCAACCTGGTCGAGGCGGCGATGCTCGCCCCACGGGTGGGGGAGTCGTTCCCGGCCGTCGTGCTGGAGACCGACGAGAAGGACGACCGGCGCGGGGACGTGACCGTCCAGGAGCCGGCGATCGAGGCGACCGTGGTCGGCACCCGTCCGCTCCCGGTCGGCGAGGACGTGTCGGTTACCCTGACGAAGGCCGACGTCGCGACCCGGAAGGTCGAGTTCACGCTCGAGTGACCGCGCGGGCCCGGACTGTGGAGGAGCCGAGCGGACGCCGGTGCTGGCGCCGTACGGCGGGTGCTCCGGCACGCGGACGCCCGGGCGGCCAACCCCTTCGAGTCGGTCCTGCGGGCGCTGTGCCTCGAGTCGGGCCTGTCAGCCGAGCCGCAGGGCGAGGCCGTCCTGGGGCGCGACGTCATCCACCCGGACGTGGTCTGCCGCGAGCGGCTTGCTGCGATCGAGGGCGACTCGTGGGACCGTCCTCCGGTTCACCTGGGAGCAGGTGATGCTCGACCAGGGCTACGTGCGCTGGGTGCTCGCCCGGCTGGCCGAGCGTGTCGGACGTGCCGAAGTCGGGTCCACCCTGGTCCGGCCCCCTGAGGGCGCCGCCCGGGTGGGACTTCTGCACGTCCGACACGCCGGGGGTCAGAAGTCCTCGTCGAACCCGACCGATCCCGAGACGCCGACCTGGTACGCCGACACCTTGCGCTCGAAGAAGTTCGACAGCTCCTGCACGTCCTGCAGCTCCATGAAGGCGAGCGGGTTGACCGAGCCGTAGATCGGCTCGAGCCCGAGGCGCTGCATGCGCCGGTCGGCGACGTACTCCAGGTAGGAGCGCATGTCGGTCGTCGAGAGGCCGGCGACCCCGCCGCCGAGAAGGTCCTCGGCGAACTGCGCCTCGGCGTCCACCCCGTCGATCATCATCCGGCGTACGTCGGCGACGAGCTCCTCGTCGAACAGCTCCGGCTCCTCCTCGCGGACCGTGTCGACCACGTCGAAGGCGAAGGCCATGTGCATCGACTCGTCGCGGAAGACCCAGTTGGTGCCAGACGCCAGCCCGTTGAGCAGGCCCCGCGAGCGCAGGAAGTAGACGTAGGCGAAGGCGCCGTAGAAGAACAGGCCCTCGATGACCGCGGCGAAGCAGATCAGGTTGAGCAGGAACCTCCGGCGGTGCTCGCGGGTCTCGAGCGCGTCGAGGTCGAAGACCGAGTCGATCCAGCGGAAGCAGAAGTCGGCCTTGGCCTTGATCGACGCGATGTTGTCGACGGCCGCGAACGCCTCGTGCCGCTCCTTCTCGTCGGGGACGTAGGTGTCGAGCAGGGTCAGGTAGAACTGCACGTGCACCGCCTCCTCGAACAGCTGCCGGGACAGGTAGAGCCGGCCCTCGGGGGAGTTGATGTGCTGGTAGAGGTTGAGCACCAGGTTGTTGGCCACGATCGTGTCGCCGGTCGCGAAGAACGCCACCAGCCGCGACACCAGGTGCCGTTCGGCTTCGCTGAGCCGCTGCAGGTCCTTGAGGTCGGAGTGCAGGTCGACCTCCTCGACCGTCCAGGTGTTCTTGATCGCGTCGCGGTAGCGGTCGTAGAAGTGCGGGTAGCGCATCGGCCGCAGGGTGAGGTTCATCCCCGGGTCGAGGAGCATCGTCGTGTTGTGGTGGCTGATCGTCACTGGCAGGCCTCGCAGCTCTCGGGGTTCTCGAGGGAGCAGGCGAGTGCTTCCTCGTCGGGGACGGGTGGGACGACGACGGGCTCGTAGACGGACGTCGTCGTCTGCTGGATGCGCGTCGCGGGGCGCGAGCGCAGGTAGTAGGTCGTCTTGAGCCCGGCCTTCCACGCGTGCAGGTACATCGAGCTGAGCTTGCCGATGGACGGTCCGGCGATGAAGAGGTTGAGCGACTGGCTCTGGTCGATGTACGCCGACCTCTCGGCGGCCATGTCGATGAGGGCCCGCTGCGGCAGCTCCCACGCGGTGCGGAAGAGGCGGCGTACGTCCTCGGGCAGCGCGGTCACGCCCTGCACCGACCCCTCGGCCCGCTTGATCTGCTCGCGCACCTCGGGCGTCCACAGGCCGCGCACCTTGAGCTCGCGCACCAGGGCGGTGTTGACCTGGAGGAACTCCCCGGAGAGCGTCTCGCGCTTGAAGAGGTTGGACACCTGCGGCTCGATGCACTCGTAGCAGCCGGCGATCGACGCGATCGTCGCCGTGGGGGCGATGGCGATGAGCAGCGAGTTGCGCAGCCCGTGCTCGGCGATGCGTGCGCGCAGCGCGGTCCACCGCTCGGTCTGGGTGCCGGTGACGTCCCACAGGTCCTGCTGGAGGACTCCGGCGGCGGCGCGCGTCTCGTCGTACGACGGGTGCGGACCGTGCCGTTCGGCGAGCTCGCAGCTCACCTCGAGCGCGGTCAGGTAGATCTCCTCGGAGATCCGGGTGGAGAGCTCGCGGGCCTCGTCGGAGTCGAAGGGCAGGCCGAGGGCGAAGAAGACGTCCTGGAGGCCCATCAGCCCCAGCCCCACCGGGCGCCAGCGGGGGTTGGACGCGGCCGCCTCGGTGCTCGGGTAGAAGTTGACGTCGATGACCCGGTCGAGCAGGGGGACGGCGGTGCGGACGGTCGCGCGCAGGGCGTCCCAGTCGAGCGAGCCCCCCGTCAGGTGACGGGCGAGGTTGACCGAGCCCAGGTTGCAGACGGCCGTCTCGCCGTCGGAGGAGACCTCGATGATCTCCGTGCACAGGTTGGACAGGTGCACCACCGGGCCGTTCGGCCCCTGTCCCGGGTGCTGGTCCCGGGTCTGGTTGCAGGTCCGGTTGGCGGCGTCCTTGAAGGTCATCCACCCGTTGCCGGTCTGGGCCAGGGTGCGCATCATGCGCGCGTAGAGGTCGCGCGCCTTCACCTGCCGCACGTAGCGGCCCTCGGCCTCGGCGGCCCGGTAGGCCTCGTCGAACGCGGCGCCCCACAGGTCGGGCAGCTCGGGGACGGCGTCGGGGTCGATCAGCGACCACACCTCGTCGGCCTCGACCCGGCGCATGAACTCGTCGGGCACCCAGTGGGCGAGGTTGAGGTTGTGGGTACGCCGGGCGTCCTCGCCGGTGTTGTCGCGCAGCTCGAGGAACTCCTCGACGTCGGGGTGCCACGGCTCGAGGTAGACGCAGGCGGCGCCCTTGCGGCGACCACCCTGGTTGACAGCCGCCACCGAGGCGTCGAGGGTGCGCAGGAACGGCACGATGCCGTTGGACTGCCCGTTGGTGCCGCGGATCAGCGCCCCGCGCGAGCGCACCCGGCTGAAGGACAGCCCGATCCCGCCGGCGAACTTCGACAGCTTGGCCACCTGCGCGTAGCGCGAGTAGATCGAGTCCAGGTCGTCCCGAGGGCTGTCCACGAGGTAGCACGAGGACATCTGGGTGTGCCGGGTGCCGGAGTTGAAGAGCGTCGGCGACGACGGCAGGTAGGCCAGCCGCGACATCAGGCGGTAGAACTCGATCGCCTCGCCCGGGGTCCGGGCGAGGCCGCAGGCGACGCGCAGCAGGAAGTACTGCGGAGTCTCGACCACGAGGCGCGACGACGGGTGCCGCAGCAGGTAGCGGTCGTAGACGGTGCGCAGGCCGAAGTACTCGAAGCGGCGGTCGGCGTGAGCGTCGATCGCGACGTCGAGCTTGCGGGCGTTGTCCTTGACGAAGGCCGCCGTCTCGTCGCCGATCAGCCCCTCGGCGTGACCGAGGGCCACCGACTGGCTGAAGGACGCGACGCCCTGGTTGCGCACCTCCTTGTCGATGACGCTCGACAACAGGCGGGCGGCCAGCTGGCTGTACTGCGGCTCCTCACCGATCATCTCGGCCGACGTCTGGATGGACAGCCGGTCGAGCTCGGCGGTGGTGGCGCCGTCGTACAGGCCGCTGATGGTGCGGGTGGCGACCCGCAGGGGGTCGACCTCGGTCAGGTCGTCGCTGCACCGGTCGATGGCGCGGACGATCTTGTTGACGTCGACGGGCTCGTCGTCGCCGTTCCTCTTGCGGACCTGCATCCCTGTGCGCAGCACTGTGCGGCCCGGCTGGGTGGTCACCGTCATTCTCTCTCCTCGCGAGACGGACTCGGGTCGGTCCGGGCGTGCGAGGGGTGACGGTGGAGCGGACGCCGCCGCGGCCGGAAGGCCGGGCATCGTCGTACCTGCCGTCAGCCGTCCCGCGCGGCGTCGGACCACCACACCCGACGGGTGTGGTGCGCTGGCAGGTCTTCGGACTCGCGGGCGCGCCTCGCGGCTCTCACCGGTCGACCCCTACCGGCCGTCGCTTCCCAGGTCGATCGCTCGACCCAGTGCGTGTGACGGCTGTCGTTCCCACTCACCGCTGCGGGGCAGTCCCGGAATCTCACCGGGTTCCCTCTTGCCTCGCGACGCCTGGCTGACGCCGCGAACCAGCTGCGTCGACCACGATATGTAGGGCCGTCGACGAAGTGGGGGACCACATCTTGTGTCGGCGTGTCCGCGGGTCAGGACCACCCGGATGCTCGGCCGGATGGTGGTCGTAGTACCACCGGACGATGGCGGACCGCACCGACGGGGAGTGAGACTCAGGGTCACCGCGACCAAGGAGAGCATCATGAAGAACCTCGCCGTCACCCTCGCCGCGAGTGCCCTGGTCGCCACCGGCCTCCCGGGCCTCGTGGCCTCTGCCGCGTCGGCGTCTGGTGGCGACGACGAGATGATCCGCACCGGCTCCTGCAACAGCGGCGCCTCCTGGAAGATCAAGGCCAAGCCCGACGACGGCCGGATCGAGGTCGAGACCGAGATCGACAGCAACCGCGCGGGCGAGCGGTGGGCGTGGGTCCTCAAGCACAACGGCAGCGTGTCCGCCCGTGGCTCCTCCCGGACCGGGAGCCGCAGCGGCTCCTTCGAGGTCGAGCGCAACACCGTCAACACCTCCGGCACGGACCGATTCCGGTTCCGTGCCACCCACAACGGCGCCCGGTGCGTCGCGAGGCTGTCGTACTGAGGGCACACGTCGCCCCCGGATCGGGTCCGGGGGTGGCGGCGCCTCGGCATACTTCGACCATGCCTCCTGTCGTGTCCGGACCAGTCGCGCGGCCCCCGTCGCGCGTGCTGCGGAGCCCGGTGGCCGTCT
>NZ_JBFUMD010000220.1:0-6059 GCF_054049555.1 Nocardioides sp. P5_C9_2 | reverse complement strand
GCAGAGCCCGTCGAGGTCGAGGGAGCCGAGCACCGCCGACAGCTCCTCGCACCGGTCGACCAGGCCGGTGTCGCCGGCCAGGCGGAGCGCCTCGCCGAGCCGGGCGACCTGGAAGGCCACCGACCGGGGGTTGCCCGGGTCGAGCAGCAGCAGGGAGGTCGCCGAGTGCAGCGGCCAGGCCGGTCCCTCGCCCGACGTCGTCCGGCGGCGGTGGGTGATGATGCTCTCGCTCGCCTCGAGCACGGACTCGGTCACCTGCCCGTCGATGACCGGCGGTCGCTCGGAGACCAGCGTCGCCCGCAGCAGCGCCACGGTGAGCTGGGCGCGCTCCACACGGATGCCGCCGTCCAGGAACCCCCACGTCTGGTCGCGGACCATGCTCTCGTGCACGACGCCCGCGACCGCGAGCAGCGACTCGAGCACGTTGTCGAGCTGCGGGCGCAGCTGGGCGCGGGGGGACGGTGCGCGCTCGAGGGTCCGGTCGAGCCGGCTGAGGATGTGCCAGATGTCCTGCGACAGCTGGTCGCGGACGCTCTCGGCCGCCACCACGAGGCGGTGGCAGGCGTGCGCGACCGTCCCCGGACGGGCGGCACCACCCACCATGGCGCGCAGGTGGTCGACGGGTCCCTGGCCCTCGAGGGGCGGCACACCGGTCACGGCGGAGGCCGCCTGGACCATCACCTCCATGGTCATGGCGCCGGGCGTCCCTGGCCGCCCGCCGTGGTCCTCGGCGAGGTCGTCGGCGACCCGCAGCAGCCGCGCGGTGCCCTCGGCCCGCTCGGCGTACCGGCCCACCCAGTAGAGGTTGTCGGCGACGCGAGGGGAGATCGCCACCCGGCGCTGGAGGCGCACGGGGGCGGGCCGGGCCTCGGGCGTGGTGGCGTCCCAGCCGCGGCCGGCGGGGTCGTCGGACAGCACCCAGACGTCCTTGGCGAGCGCCCCGCTCATGCTGGAGACCAGCGAGGACGAGGCGTCGGTGTTGGTGCGCGCCAGGCCGCCGGGCATGACGTGGTGCCGCTCGGTGTCGGTGACGCCGAAGGTACGCAGCACGAGCCGACCCGGCGTGAGCCCACCCGGGGTCACCACGGGCGCCGTGGACATCGACACCGGCTCCTGGCCGACCCACGCCCACGGCTGCGCCTCGACCTCTCGGCGCAGGTCGTCGCGAGCCGCGGCGTCCAGCGTCCAGCCGAAGCGCGCCGACAGGACCGGCCCCCGGGCGACGGGCTTGACGACGAGACGTCCGAGGTTGGCCAGCACGTGCGAGCGGGCCACGGCGTCGCCGCACCACCAGGTGCTCGCGGAGGGCAGGAGCAGGTCCTCGCCGAGCATCCGTTGGGCCACCTCGGGGAGGAAGGCCCCCAGGCCGGCGTTCTCCAGCACGCCCGCACCCAGCGGGTTGGCCAGCCGCACCGCACCGCGGCGGGTCGCCTCGACGAGCCCGGCGATGCCGAGCTGGGAGTCGGGACGCAGCTCGAGCGGGTCGCAGTAGTCGGCGTCGACGCGGCGCAGCACCACGTCGACCTCCTCGGTCCGGGTGGCGCTGCGGATCCAGAGCCGGCCGTCGCGGACGTTGAGGTCGTCGGCCTCGACCAGCGGGAAGCCCAGCAGGGTCGCCAGGAAGCCCTGGTCGTACGCCGTCTCGGAGCCGGAGCCGGGGGAGAGCAGCACGACCCGCGGCACGTCGACGTCGACGGGGGCGGCCCTGCCCAGGGCGGTCGCCATCGTGTGGAACCACCCGCGCAGCCGGGCCAGCGAGGCGTGGCGGTGCACGTCGGCGAGGACCCGGCTGGTGACCCGCCGGTTGGCCATCGCGTAGCCGGCCCCCGAGGGAGCGGCGGTCTTGTCGGCCATCACCGTCCAGCGCCCGTCGGCGCCGCGGGCGAGGTCGGTGGCACCCATGACCAGGCGCTGGCCGGCGATGTGGTCCGCGCTGCGGACGAAGTCGGGATGTCCCAGCACGACGGCGGCGGGGACGACGCGGTCCGCCAGCAGCCGCCGCGCGCCGTACAGGTCCTCGAGGACCAGCTGCAGGAGCTCGGCCCGCTGGTGCAGACCCCGCTCCAGGGCTGCCCACTCCGCGCTGCCGATCACGACCGGCAGCGGGTCGATCACCCAGCTCCGGCCGCGGTCGACCTGGTCGGTCAGCCCGCCGTAGCGGATGCCGTCGTCCTCGACGAGGCGCCGCGACTCGGCGCGGGCCTCGAGCAGCCCGGTCAGTCCCCACGACTCGACGGCGGAGGTCACCAGCTCCTGCTCGGGCCGCACCGCGGAGCCGTCGTACCACTCGTCCACACCGTCGAGCCCGCGGACGCGGGAGCGGTATGCCTCGAGCGTCCCCTCCGGCGGGTCGGGTGCGGAGGCGGTCACCCGAGCACCCTAGCGAGCACGACGGCGGGGGTGCCCGATCTGTGGCAGGCTCACGGCCGTGGTGACCGAGCAGGAGACGGGCAACCGGACCGACGACGCCCAGGTGCGGCTGCTCGGGCCCGACGACCGCGACCAGTTCCTCGCGCTGGCGGGCCGCGACCCCGTGGTCAACGTCTTCGCCGACTACCGCGCCAGGGTGACCAACCTCGATCCGCGCTGGCTCGGCGGCGAGGTGTGGGGGCGCTTCCGCGGCTCCACCCTGGTGGCCGGCTGCCACATGGGCGCCAACCTCGTCCCGGTCGAGTGCACGGCCGACGACATGGCGGCCTTCGCCGACCGGGCGATGTCGCGGGTCCGCTCGACGGCGACCATCGTGGGTCCCCACGAGCCGGTGGCGGCGTTCTGGGACGTCGTCGGCGACCGGTGGGGCACCCCCCGCGAGGCGCGCTGGCGCCAGCCGCACCTCCAGATCAGTGACGAACCGGCGGTGCGTCCCGACCCGCTCGTGCGCCCCACGACCCGCGAGGACCTCGCGGCGCTGTACCCGGCGTGCGTGGCGATGTACACCGAGGAGGTGGGTGTCTCGCCGGAGGCCGGCGGGGGCCGGGACCACTACCGGGCCCGGGTCCAGCAGCTCATCTCCCGCGGCTGGTCGTTCGCCCGCTTCGACGAGCAGGGCCGGGTCGCCTTCAAGGCCGAGGTCGCCTGCGCGACGCCGTACGCCGCGCAGGTCCAGGGCGTCTACGTCCATCCCGACCACCGCGGCCGGGGGCTCTCGGTCGCCGGGATGGCCGCCGTCGTGCAGCTGGTCCGCCAGCGGATCGCGCCGACCGTCTCGCTCTACGTCAACGAGTGGAACTCCCCGGCCCGGGCGGCCTACGCCCGGGTCGGCTTCACCGAGTCGGCACGGTTCTCCACCCTGATGTTCTGAGGCCCCTCGTGCGTCAGCCGGCCGTCCGCAGCACCAGGGCGGGTCCGGGGTCCGTCGCGTTCTCGCACGCCGCGAGGGTGCAGCGCACGGTCGCGTGCTCCGTGCCGTTGGTGTCGAGCAGCACGGTGTCCGCGTCCTCCCACCCGATCGCGCCGAACCACTGCCCGGCGTCGTAGCGCGCGAGCCCGGCGCCCCGCACGGTGCGCAGCGTCACCCGGCTGGGACCGACCCCGTCGCTGAGGATGTGCACCGTGGCGATGGCGGTGCCGTCGGGGTTCACGCTCTCGACCCGCTCCGAGCACGACCGCCACAGCGTCCGCCCGGGCCGGGAGAGACGGCTCAGCACCGTGCAGCCGTCCAGGTAGGGGTCGGCGGTGTAGGTCGCGAGGAGGTCGTGCTCCAGGTCGGCGATCCCCGCGAAGCGGCGCGTGACCAGGTGCGTGCGACCGGTGCGCAGGTCCCACCAGAAGGTGCCGCGCTCGTAGGTGCTCAGCAGCACCCGCCGTCCCTCCATGMCCAGGACGCTCGGGTGGTCGGGGAAACCGCGCTCCTCCACGAGGCGGCCGCTGCGCGCCGAGTGGACGCTCACCGGGGAGCTGCGACGGCTGCCGTTGCGCAGCCTCACCAGCCTCCTGCCGTCCACGGAGACCGTGATGCTCCACGGGCTGGCCCTCAGCAGGGGCTTCATGGTGTCGTCGGGGCGCAGCCGCAGCACGCGGTAGGGGCCGAGGCCGTCCTTGCCGGACGTGCCGAGGATGAACGCGCGGCCCGAGCGGCCGAGCAGGGTGACCCGCTCGGCGTCGATCTCGACCCTCCGGTCGCCGTCGACGAAGGTCGTCCCGTCGAGGTGGGGGACCGTGATGTCGGGCCCTCGGGACAGGTCCGCGGGGTCGAGCTCGGTGGTGGGCACGGCGGCGCCGGCGGGCACCACGGCCAGCAGTGCCCCCGCCGTACCGGCGGCGATGGTGCGGGTCAGGGCTCGGAGCCTGCGCGGCATGGTCTCTCCCGGGTGCGTGATGGTCTCTCGGCAGGGAGACGCGCGCGCCGGGCATCCGGTTGCAGCAATCTGGTTCGCGGTGCGGGGAGCGGCGCCAGTAGCCTTCGGCCCATGATCCTCCGGATGTCGAGCCTGTTCGTCCGCACGCTTCGAGACGACCCCAACGACGCGGAGGTCCCGAGCCACCGGCTGCTGGTGCGGGCAGGCTACATCCGCCGCGCCGCCCCCGGCATCTACACCTGGCTGCCGCTGGGCCTGCGGGTGCTGCGCAAGATCGAGAACATCATCCGCGACGAGATGGACGGCATCGGCGCCCAGGAGCTGCTGTTCCCCGCGCTGCTGCCCAAGGAGCCCTACGAGGCGAGCGGTCGCTGGACCGAGTACGGCGACAACATCTTCCGCCTCCAGGACCGCAAGGGCTCGGACTACCTCCTCGGCCCCACGCACGAGGAGATGTTCACCCTCGTCGTCAAGGACCTCTACAGCTCCTACAAGGACCTGCCGCTCTCGATCTACCAGATCCAGACCAAGTACCGCGACGAGGCGCGTCCCCGTGCCGGCCTGCTGCGCGGTCGCGAGTTCGTCATGAAGGACTCGTACTCGTTCGACATCGACGACGCCGGGCTCGAGGCGTCGTACCAGCGGCACCGGGAGGCCTACGTCCGGATCTTCGACCGGCTCGGCTTCGAGTACGTCATCGTCAAGGCCACCTCCGGTGCGATGGGCGGCTCGGCGAGCGAGGAGTTCCTCGCCAAGGCCCAGGTCGGCGAGGACACCTACGTCCGCTGCACGCACTGCGACTACGCGGCCAACGTCGAGGCCGTCGCGGTCCGCCCGCCGGACACGATCGCGTACGACGACGCTCCYGCGGCGCACGCGGAGCAGACCCCCGACACCCCGACCATCGACACGCTCGTCGACCACCTCAACGCGGCGTACCCCCGCGACGATCGCCCCTGGGCGGCCGGCGACACCCTCAAGAACGTCCTGGTGGTCCTCAAGCACCCCGACGGCACCCACGAGCCGCTCGCCATCGGCGTGCCCGGGGACCGCGAGGTCGACCAGAAGCGCCTCGAGGGCCAGCTCGAGCCGATCGAGGTCGCGGCCATGGACGAGGCCGAGCTGGCGAAGCACCCGGCGCTCGTCAAGGGCTACATCGGCCCCGAGGCCCTCGGCGAGGACTCCGCGTCCGGCATCCGCTACCTCGTGGACCCCCGCGTGGTCGAGGGCACCCGCTGGGTGTCCGGCGCCAACACCCCCGGCTCGCACGTGATCGACCTCGTGGCCGGCCGCGACTTCACGCCCGACGGCACCATCGAGGCCGCCGACGTCCGCGACGGCGACACCTGCCCGAACTGCACCGAGGGCACCCTCGAGTCGGCCCGCGGCGTCGAGATGGGCCACATCTTCCAGCTCGGTCGCAAGTACGCCGAGGCGCTGGACCTGAAGGTCCTCGACGAGAACGGCAAGCTCGTCACGGTCACCATGGGCTCCTACGGCATCGGCCCCTCGCGCGCCGTCGCAGCGATCGCCGAGGGCACCCTCGACGACAGCGGCCTGTGCTGGCCGCGCGACGTCGCGCCGGTCGACGTCCACGTCGTGGCCGCCGGCAAGGACCCGGCGATCTTCGCCGCCGCCGAGGAGCTCGCCGCAGCCCTGTCCGCGCAGCGGATCGACGTCCTGTACGACGACCGCACCGGCAAGGTGAGCCCGGGCGTGAAGTTCAAGGACGCCGAGCTCATCGGGGTGCCCACCATCGTC
>NZ_JBFUMD010000219.1:0-6078 GCF_054049555.1 Nocardioides sp. P5_C9_2 | reverse complement strand
GTGGACGCCGCTCTCGAGCAGCTGGCGCATGGTGACGACTGCCATGGTGTTCTCCTGTGTGATGGAGGCGCTCGCGGTGTGCGCGGCCTTCTGGCAGGCCGAGCCGGGAACGGATCTCCGGTTGATTTCAGTTGCTGCACCGACGGGTGTCGGTTGCCCTGACGCTCGCGCGCGATCCGATCCGCGATGGTGCTGCGGAACCAACGGACTCGCGCCCACGGGCGGCCGGCCTCCACGGAGAGAGCCCGTCGCGGTCTGCGAGCGTGCGAAGTCGACCCATGTCGAGCTGGTGGTACCGGGCCGCTCTGCGAATCGTAGGTCACGTCCGGCGCGGCGAGCCAATCGAGGTGCCACCGGTCCCCGGGCCGTCCACAGGCCACGGATCGGCACCCGTCCTCCACCGTACGGCGCGTGGTCGCCGCCGCCGCCCGTCGTCGGCCCGCACGCTCGCTGCATGAGCCTCCTGTCCCGTCGTGCCCGCGTGTCGCCCGGCCGGTCGGTGTCCGGGGTGGCGCTGGCCGTCGTCCTCCTGGCCCGCTCCCCCGTGCCGGCCGACCGGCCCGACCCGGTCGGGGTCTGGCCGCTCGACCCACGGCCGGAGGTGGTGGCGACGTTCGACCCGCCCGACGACCCGTGGGGCGGCGGGCACCGGGGTGTCGACCTCGCGGGGCGGATCGGGCAGCCCGTGCGCGCCGCCCTTCCCGGCGAGGTGGTCTTCGCCGGGAGGATCGCGGGCAAGCCGGTGGTGAGCGTGTCGCACGGCGACACCCGGACGACGTACGAGCCGGTGGTGGCCTCCGTCGACGTCGGCACCCGGATCGCCGCCGGAGGCGTCCTCGGGGTGCTGGACCTGCCGGCCAGCCACTGCTTCCCGCGGGCGTGCCTGCACTGGGGCTGGCGGCGCGGGGACACCTACCTGGACCCGCTCGACCTCGTCGGCGGCGGTCCCGTGCGGCTGCTGCCGCTGTGGCGTGACGAACCGGTCGCCACCGGCGTGTGGCGACCGCCGGTCCACCCGTACGCCTCCTGGACGCCCGTGGCCACGGGGCGCCCGCCGCGCATGCCGGCGACGTCGCCGATCCTGACGCCGGTGATGACGGCGGTGGAGTCGCCGCCGGGCGGCCGGACGACCGGCTCGCTCCCCTGACCCGGCGGGCCTGCGGCAGGTCAGCGGCGTGGCGGGTCAGGCGCGGGGGTGGGCCTGGCGGTAGGCGGCGCGGAGCCGGTCGGTGGTCACGTGCGTGTAGAGCTGGGTGGTGGCCAGCGAGGCGTGGCCGAGCAGCTCCTGGACCGACCGAAGGTCTGCCCCGCCCTCGAGGAGGTGGGTCGCCGCGGTGTGCCGCAGCCCGTGCGGTCCGATGTCGGGGGCGCCGGGGACGTCGGCGATCCGGCGGTGCACGAGCTCGCGGACCACCCGCTGGTCGATGCGCCGGCCCCGGGCGCCGAGGAAGACGGCCGCGCCGGCACCCTCGACCCGGAGGGCGGGACGGCCGAGCTCCAGCCAGAACTTCAGGGCCCGGGCGGCCGGTCGACCGTAGGGCACGGAGCGCTCCTTGCGCCCCTTGCCGAAGACCCGGACGACCTGGCGGTCGTCGTCGATGTCGTCGATGTCGAGGCCGACCAGCTCCCCCACCCGGATGCCGGTGGCGTAGAGCAGCTCCAGCATCGCGACGTCGCGGAGGCCGACCGGGCTGCCGTCGTCGGCGAGCCTCGCGGCCGAGCGGATGAGGTCGGCCGCCTCGTCGGCGCGCAGCACCGGCGGCAGGGTCTTGTGCTGCTTGGGCGAGCCGAGCGAGGCACCGGCGTCGAGCGGGGCGCGTCCGGTGCGCTGCAGCCAGGCGGTGAAGACCCGCGCCGCGGTGGCCCGGCGAGCCAGGGTCGTGCGCGACCTGCCCAGCGTCTGCTGCTTGGCCAGCCACGAGCGCAGGGTCCGCAGGTCGAGGTCGGCGACGTCGGCGAACCCGAGCCGATGGGCATGGTCGAGCAGCGATGAGATGTCACCGAGGTAGGCGCGGACCGTGTGGGCGGTGAGGTCCCGCTCGGAGACGAGGTGTCGCTCGTAGTCGCCCAGGAGCCGCACGAAGCCCTCGGGCAGCCCCTCGGGCTCGGCGACGTCGGCCTGCTCACTCACCCACCGATCGTAGGTCGGGGACCGGGCCCTGCTCGTGAGGCTCGTCGCGGGCCAGTCGCCATCCGTGCTCCGTGCGACGCACCCACCCGCCCGACGCCAGCCGCTCCAAGGCCCCCTGGACGTGCTGCAGCGCCACGCCGGCGGCGACGGCGATGCTGTCGGCGCCGACCGACCGGCCCACGGGGACCGCGTCCAGCACCCGTTGGTCACGCCGGTCGAGGCGGTCGCGAGGCCGGGTGGGCGCGCGGCGCAGGTCGACGAGGTGCTCCCCCGCCGCCCCCACCAGCTCGAGCACGTCCGCGCCGCCGGTGACCAGGTGCATGCCCCCCTTGCGGACCTGCTCGTGGACGCCCTGCGACGTGACGCTGGTGACCGGGCCCGGCACGCCCATCACGACCCGGTTGAGGACCTCCGCCCACCGCGAGGAGCTGAGGGCACCGCTGCGCAGCGCCGCCTCGACCACGACGGTCCCGACCGACAGGGCGGCGATCAGCCGGTTGCGGCCGAGGAAGCGGGACCTCAGCGGCGCACTGCCCGGCGGCACCTCCGACACGATCAGCCCGGTGGTCGCGATGTGGTCGATCAGCGCGCGGTGTGCCGTCGGGTAGGCGCGCTCGGGACCGCACGCCAGCACCGCCACCGTGGTGCCACCACCGGCGAGCGCGCCGCGGTGCGCTGCCTGGTCGATGCCGGCGGCCGCCCCCGAGACCACGACCAGCCCGGCGCGGGCCGCCGCCGCGGAGAGGTCAGCGGCGACGCGCTCGCCGTACGTCGTCGCGGAGCGCGACCCCACGACGGCGACCATCGGCGGCAGCTCGTCGAGTCGGCGCGGCCCGCGAAGCCACAGTCCGACGGGCACGCCGCCGAGCCCGGAGTGGTGGGCCTCGGGGGCCGCGAGATCGGCGAGGGCGGCCGGCCACTCGGCGTCGTGCGGCGTGACGAACCGGATGCCGAGCCGGTCGGCCTGGTCCAGCTCGCGCACGGGGTCGACGGACCCCAGCCGCTGGGCGAGGTCCCGCTGCGCGTCGTCGAGGGAGTGCTGCGCGAGCAGTCCGTCGAGGACGGCCGTGGGCCCGAGGTCTCGCACCAGGCCGCACAGGCGCGGGTCCCCCGGCTCGCCGATGCGGCTCAGCACCACCCGGGCGAGGCGGTCCGGCAGGCGGCTCATCCGGCCTGCCTGATGTCGGCGGCGGACAACGGTGCCGCGGTGCGCAGGCTCAGGGCGAGCTCCGTCTCGGTGGCGCCGGGTCTCTCGACGCCGCGCAGGTCCGCCACGGTCCAGGCCAGCCGCTGGACGCGCGTCACACCGCGACGGGTCAGCGACCCGGACCGCAGGCCGTCGTCGAGCAGTCGCTGCCCGGCCATCTCGAGCGGCCACTCACGGGCGAGGACCGGACCGGGTACGAGGCCGTTGAGCTGCCAGGACCGCCCCTCGTAGCGTCGGGCCTGCATGGCCCGGGCCCGCTCCACCCGGGCTCGCACGGTCGCCGAGTCGACCCGGGGCGCGAAGACGTCGTGAGCGGCGTCGGCGCTCACCGGCTCGATGTCGCGCCAGATGTCGATGCGGTCCACGATGGGGCCCACCAGCTTGCGGCGGTAAGCCTTGCGCGCCGGCTCGAGGCACGTGCAGGCGGTGTTGACCGASGYGCTGAAGTTGCCGCASGGGCASGGRTTGGCCGCCAGSACCACCATCGAGCGGGCCGGGAACGTCGCCGTGGCCTCCCCCCGCGCGAGGGTGATCTCGCCGCTCTCCARCGGYTGGCGCAGGGCGTCGATGACGTCGGCGCGGAAGAGSGGGAACTCGTCGAGGAAGAGCACGCCGTGGTGGGCGCGGCTGATGCCACCGGGACGGACCCGGCCGGTGCCACCGCCGACGACGCTGGCCTTGCTCGCGTCGTGGTGGGGAGCGAAGTAGGGCGGCCGGTGCACCAGTCCGTCGCCGTCGCGCAGCAGGCCGGCCAGCGAGTGCAGGGCCGTCACCTCCAGCGCCTGGGCGGTGGTGAGGTCGGGAAGGATCGTCGGCAGCCGCTCCGCCAGGCTGGTCTTGCCGGCGCCGCGGGGGCCGTTGAGCATGATGTGGTGCCCGCCCGCGGCCGCCACCTCCAAGGCGTACTTGGCGTCCTCCATCCCGTCGAGGTCGTCGAGATCGAGGGACTCCACGGCCCCCCGCCCGGCGGGCAGGAGCGACGTGCGGACCGGACCGGCGACGGGGGCCGCGTCGGGCACCTCCTCGCCGCGGAGCACGGCCACGACCTGGGCCAGCGACCGCACCCCGAAGACCTCCATGCCCGGGACCATCGCCGCCTCCCGTGCCTGGGACTCCGGCACGAACACCCGGCGGATCCCCCGCGCGGACGCCGCGATGACCATGGGCAGCACCCCGGCGACCGGGCGCAGGCTGCCGGACAGGGACAGCTCACCGACGAAGACCGTGGCGAGGAGGGACGACGCCGGGACGGCGCCGCAGGCCGCCCGCACACCCACGGCGATGGCCAGGTCGAAGTGGGTGCCGCTCTTGGGCAGGTCGGCGGGCGCGAGCAGGATGGTGACCCGGAAAGTGGCCGGCCAGGTGTCCTTCGAGCCCCGGGCCGAGTTGTTGATGGCCATCCGCACCCGGTCGCGGGCCTCGTGCAGCGAGGCGTCGGGCCTGCCCACCACGAACGTGCCCACCGTCCCCTTGGAGAGGGCCACCTGGACGTCGATGAGGTGTCCCTCCGCCCCGACCAGCGCGATCGAGCAGGCCGTGGCGACCCGCATCATGTGAGCCCCGGCACGTGGTCGATCTCGACCGGGCCACGGCGCGGGGAGAGGACGCACACCATGTCGAGCCGGACGTCGACGGGGCGCACGTGGTGGGCCTGCTGCCACCGGGCGGCCAGGGCGCGCATCCGGTTGACCTTGCGCGGCGTCACCGCCTCGTGGGGCGTGCCGAAGTCCGTGCTGGAGCGGGTCTTCACCTCGCAGATGACCAGCGTCGACCCGTCCCGCAGCACGAGGTCGATCTCACCGATCTCGCAGCGCCAGTTGCGGTCGAGCACGGTCATGCCCTGCCGGGACAGGTGCCGGGCGGCGAGCTCCTCGCCGTACGCGCCGAGGCGTTGCTTGCTGGTCGGCCGCGGGGTGGGCACGGGTGCAGGTCGTGGGGCTGTGGTCATGGCGGGCCTCCTTCGTGGAGACCAGCACAGCGGCGCGCGCGGACAACCGGAACCACCGTCCGCGACCCTGTGGAGGGAGCCGGGTCGGCGAGACCCTGGGGACGAAAGGTGGCCCCCGACCGGCCCGATCAGATCAGATCAGGCCGAGAGGATCGCTCAGCCCTTGGGCGGGTCGATCTCCTGCGGCGCGAGCTCCTCGACGTTGACGTCCTTGAACGTCAGCACCTTCACGTTCTTGGCGAAGCGGGCCGGCCGGTACATGTCCCACACCCAGGCGTCGGCCATCGACACCTCGAAGAACACGTCACCGTTCTCCGTCCGCGCCTTCACGTCGACCTGGTTGCACAGGTAGAAGCGGCGGTCGGTCTCCACGACGTACTTGAAGATCGAGACGACGTCGCGGTACTCCCGGTAGAGGGTGAGCTCCATCTCGGTCTCGTACTTCTCGAGGTCCTCCGCGCTCATGCGTCCTCCTGCGTGTCGTCCCTGGCCCCGGTCTGCGGGTCGACCCTAGTGCCAGCCTCCGGCTCGGCTTCGAGCCCCGCCGCACGGCGCACGTTGACGAACCGCATCCGGTGCACCGGCGCCGGCCCGTGGGTGGTCAGCGCGGCCGTGTGGACGTCGGTGATGTAGCCCTTGTGGGTCCTGAAGTCGTACGCCGGGTAGTCGGCGTCCATCGCGACCATCAGCCGGTCGCGGGTCACCTTGGCCAGCACCGRCGCCGCCGCGATGCAGGCCGCCACCCGGTCGCCCTTCCACACCGCCAGGCCGGGCACCTCGAGCCCGTCGACC
>NZ_JBFUMD010000218.1:0-6106 GCF_054049555.1 Nocardioides sp. P5_C9_2 | reverse complement strand
CCGCGCCGGCTCGGCGCGCCGACCGCCGCCGCGCTCCTCGTGGGCCTGGTCGCGGTGGCCTGCGTGCTCTCCGTCCTCGTGGGGGCCCGGGTGGTCCCGCCGGCCGCGATCTGGGACGGGTCCCACCCGCTGCACGCCGTCTCCAGCGCCCGGGTCGACCGCACCCTGCTCGGCCTGTCCGTGGGCGCCGCCCTCGCCCTCGCGGGCGCGGTCCTCCAGGGCCTCACCCGCAACCCGCTGGCCGACCCCGGGATCCTGGGCATCAACGCCGGGGCCAGCTTCGCGATGGTGGTCGGGCTGTCCGTCTTCGGTGTCTCCGAGCTGCGCGACTTCCTGTGGATCGCCTTCCTCGGCGCGGCGGTGGCGGCGGTCCTCGTGCACGTCATCGCCTCGCTGGGTCGCGAGGGAGCGACCCCGGTCAAGCTCGCCATCGCCGGCGCCGCCCTCACCGCGGCGGTGAGCAGCTGGACGACCGGGGTGCTGCTGGTCGACCGCCAGACCATGGAGACCTTCCGCCACTGGCAGGTCGGCACGGTCGGCGGCCGCGACCTCGAGGTGCTGCTCACCGGGGCGCCCTTCCTGCTGGTCGGGGCCGCCCTGGCGCTCGCCGGCGGCCGGCTGCTCGACACCCTGGCGCTGGGCGACGACCTGGCCCGCGGCCTCGGACGTCGTACGGCGATCGACCGGGTCGTCCTCGGCGTCGCGGTCGTGCTGCTCGCCGGCACCGCGACGGCGCTGGCCGGTCCGGTGGCCTTCGTCGGCCTCGTGGTCCCGCACGCCGTGCGCAGCCTGGTCGGCTCGGACCACGCGCGCCTGCTGCCMCTCGCCGCGCTCGGCGGGGCGGCTCTCGTGGTGCTCGCCGACACCCTCGGCCGGGTGGTCCTGCCGCCCGCGGAGGTCCAGGTCGGCGTGATGGCCGCGGTGGTCGGCGTACCCGTGTTCCTCCTCCTCGTCGGACGTGGTCGCTCGGGAGGTGGGGCGCGGTGACCACAACGGCGACCCGCACCGCGACGGCGCCGGCCCCCGACGCGCTGGAGGTCGTCCGGGGTGCCCGTCGTGGGCCGCGGCGCCGCTCGCGCGCCGTCGTCGGCGGGCTGTCGGCGCTGCTCGTGGGGGCGCTCGCCGCCCGGGTGCTGCTCGGCGACTACACGATCGCGGTCCCGGACTTCGTGCGGATCCTGACCGGCACCGACATCCCCGGCGCCACCTACATCCTGATGGAGAGCAAGCTGCCGCGAGCCGTCCTCGGGGTGCTCGCCGGCGTGGCCTTCGGGGTCGCGGGCGTGCTCTTCCAGACGACCCTGCGCAACCCGCTGGCCAGCCCCGACATCATCGGCGTCAGCCTCGGAGCGAGCGCCATGGCGGTCGTCGCCATCGCCCTGGGGGGCTGGCAGGGCCTGCCCGTGTCGGGGGTCGCGGTCCTGGGCGCTGTCACGGTGGCGCTCGTCGTCCGGCTCGTCGCCGGACCGCACGGCGGCCACCGGCTGGTGCTGGTCGGCATCGGACTCGCCGCCACCCTGCAGTCGGTCATCCAGTACGTCTTCACGCGCGTCGACGAGTACGACGCGCAGCTGGTGCTGCGGTGGCTGACCGGCAGCGTCAACGGGGTCGCCTGGCCGACCATCCGGCTCCTCGCGGTGGTGCTGGCCGTCCTCCTGCCACTCACGTGGTGGCTGTGCCGGTCCCTGTGCGCCAGCGAGCTCGGCGACGACACCGCCGCCGGGCTGGGCGTCTCCCGGACCCGCAGCGAGCTGCTGCTCCTCATGGGCGTGGTGCTGGTCGCGGTCGCCGTCGCGGCCACGGGCCCGATCGCCTTCGTGTCGTTCCTCGCCGGACCGATCGCCCGCGCCCTCAACGGCGGCCGCACCACCGTCCTCGGAGCGGCGCTGGCCGGCGCGGTCATCGTCGTGTCGGCCGACTACGTGGCCGACTACCTCGTCCCGGACACCAACCTGCCGGTCGGTGTCGTCACCGGCGCCGTCGGCGCCCCGTTCCTGCTCTGGCTGCTCGCGAGCGGCCGTACCGGAAGGAGGGCGGCATGACCGCCACCCCCACCGCTCGTCTGGAGGCCTCCGGCCTGTCGCTCGGGTACGCCGACCGCGCCGTCGTCCGCGACCTCGACCTCCGGGTCCCCGACGGCAGGGTCACGGTCATCGTCGGCGCCAACGCCTGTGGCAAGTCGACCCTCCTGCGTGGCCTGGCCCGGCTGCTGCGCCCGCAGTCGGGAGCGGTGCTGCTGGACGGCGAGGCGATCCACCGCCAGCCCACCAGGCAGGTCGCCCGCGTGCTGGGGCTGCTCCCGCAGAACCCGGTCGCCCCCGAGGGGGTGACCGTCGTCGACCTGGTCGGTCGGGGCCGGCACCCGCACCACGGCACGTTCCGGCGCTGGACCAGCGCGGACGACGAGGCCGTGGCCGAGGCGCTCACCCTGACCGACACCCTGGGTCTCGCCGACCGGGTCGTCGACGAGCTCTCCGGCGGCCAGCGGCAGCGCGTCTGGATCGCCATGGCGCTCGCGCAGGGCACCGACCTGCTGCTCCTCGACGAGCCCACGACCTACCTCGACGTCGCCCACCAGGTGGAGATGCTCGACCTCCTCGCGGAGCTCAACGCCCGCCGCGGGACCACCGTCGTGATGGTGCTGCACGACCTCAACCTCTCGGCCCGGTACGCCGACCACCTCGTCGCCCTGCGCGCCGGCGTCGTGGTCGCCGAGGGCGCCCCGCACGAGGTCGTCACCGAGGAGGTCGTCCGCGAGGTCTTCGGACTCGACAACCGGGTGATCGACGACCCCGTCTCGCACACGCCGCTGGTGGTCCCCGTGGGCCGCCGGCTCCGGGCCGCCACCTCCACCCACCTCGAGGAGAACCGATGACCCCCGTGGTCGACGACCCCGCGCCCCCCGCCCTGCCCCTGCTCCTGTGCGAGGTGGAGGTGGTCTCGGTGGAGCGCCTCAGCCCGTCGTTCGTGCGGGTCGAGCTCGGCGGGGCGGCGCTCGCGGAGTACGGCGTCGACGGACCCCGCTACGACCAGCGCATCAAGCTGGTGGTCCCCGACCCGACGACCGGGGGACTGACCTCGGTCACCGGGGCCGACGAGGCATGGCTGGCCACGTGGTCGGACCGGCCGGTCACCGAGCGCGGCCACATGCGCACCTACACGATCCGCGACGTCCGCGGATCCGGCCAGGACACCACCATCGTGGTCGACATGGTGCTCCACCTCGAGGGCGACGCGGTCGGGCCCGGCTCCCTGTGGGCGGCCCGGGCCGAGCCCGGGGACCGGCTGGTGATGCTGGCGCCTCGCCGTGGCTTCCCCTTCGGCGGCATCGAGTTCACCCCCGGCCCCGGTGCCGAGCTCCTGCTGGTGGGCGACGAGACGGCCGTACCGGCCGTGTGCGCCGTCCTCGAGCAGCTCCCCGGTTCGTCGACCGGCGCGGCCTTCCTGGAGGTCCCCGAGGTGGGCGACGTGCTCGACGTACGACGCCCTGACGGGGTGTCGGTGACGTGGCTGCCGCGGCACGGCGCACCGCTCGGGGAGCGGCTGCACGCCGCGGTGGTCGCCCACCTCGGGACCCAGGGAGTCGTCGTCGAGGTCGCGCCCGACGACGTGGATCCCGACCTGTGGGAGACCCCGTCGTACTCCTCCTCGGGCGAGGAGGTCGCGGCCCCCCGCGAGGCTGCCGACGGGGCGGCGGGGCCAGGCCCGGACGGGCTCTACGCCTGGATCGCGGGGGAGTCCGCCGTGGTCACCGGGCTGCGCCGGCACCTGGTCCGCGGGGTCGGGATCGACCGCAGCCAGGTGGCGTTCATGGGCTACTGGCGGCGGGGTGTCGCCATGCGGTCCTGACCCGCCGCTCGTGGCCCGTCGTGGATCAGGCCTTCCGGGTCCAGCGGCGGGAGGCCTCGCGGCGGCGCTCGTCGCGGTGGTGACGGGCGATCAGCTCGATCTCGGTGGTTCCGTACATGGCGTGCTCCTTCGGTGGTCGTGCGGTCGGATGGGTGGATGTCAGCGCTGCTGGAGGGTGATGTCGCCGGTGGCGACCTGGGCCCGGACCTCGACGTGGTCCTGGCCCTCGACCGGCTCGCCGGTGCCGCCGAGGTCGCTGTGGATGCGCCCGGTGACCGTGGTGATGTCGGTCCAGACGGGAGTGCCCACCGGGATGCCCAGGCGTACGTCGCCACTGGCCCCCTTGACGGTGAAGCGCCCCCGGCGGGCCAGGTCGACCTGGAGGTCGCCGCTGCCCGTGGAGAAGGACACGTCGTCGGCGCTCTCGCCGACGCGCACGTCGCCGGAGCCGGTCTTGACGGCGAGGCTGCCGGCGACCGAGTCCACGGCCACGTCACCGCTGCCGGTGGAGACGGTCAGCGCCGCACCGACGCGACCGACGAGGACGTCGCCGGACCCGCTCTTGATGCGGCCCTCGCCGCGTAGCTCGACGAAGCGGAGATCACCGCTGCCGGCCTGCACCTCGAGCGGACCGCCGACCAGCTCGACGGCGAGGTCGCCGCTGCCGGCGTGGGCCCAGGTGGCGCCGTACTCGCCCTCGGCGCGCACGTCGGCGCTGCCGGTCCGCAGCGCCAGGGCGCTGGCCGTGGGCACGGTGACCGTGACGTGGTAGCGACGGCTGCCGCCGGTGAGGAACCCGGAGGTGCGCGGCACCACCACCGCGACCTGCCCGTCGCGCTGCTCGACGACGACCTCCTCGGGGTGGTCCCCGCTGAGCGTGACGGTGGTGATGTCGGTGTTCGTCGCGGTGACGTCGAGGCGGCCCTTGCCGATCTCGACGTACAGCTCGATCGGATCGGGGGTCTCGAAGATGTGGTCCATGGGTGTCTCCAGGGTGTGCTCGGCCCACGGTCCAGCCTGGGTGCTGGATCGCTGTGGCGCCTGACGGATGTTGCGGTCCGGTACGCGGTGTGCCCGCGTGGTGCTGGTCAGAGCCAGCCGGTCATGCGGCGGTTGCCGCGGTTGCCTCCCTTGAAGGGGTCGTGGCCGAAGAACGGGATGCTCGACAGGTCGATGTCGACGTTGATCGCGTGGTCGGAGGTCGCGGCCCGGATGACCGAGACGAGCCAGGTGTTGAGGCTCTGTCCGCTGGTCGCGGCCTTCTCCTCGGCCCGGGCCTTGATGGACTCGGGGATGCGGAGGGTGATGCGGGCGAGGTCGCCCTCCTCCACCTCCTCGGGCCGGGGCGGGATCGGCGGCGCCGGCGGGGTGGTCGCGACCTCGGTCGGCGCGACCTGGACGACGAAGTCGAGCTCACGCCCGGCCAGGCGTACGTCGACGCCGCCCTGCGGGAGCTCGGTGCTGATCTCGGCGGCGGCCTGGGAGATGGCCTCCATGATCGCGAGGCGGGCGCTGGCGTCCAGCGCGTAGCTGAGGCGTTCCGCCACCTGGCGGGCCTCGTCGCCACCGGCCTCGGCGGCGGCCAGCAGGTCGCGACGGAGGCTGTCGACGTACGGGGTGATGTCCATGCGCATCACTATGACATCACTGTGACGTCATGACAAGGGGTTGATGCTGTCATTTGGTGTCGCAGTGGTGTCCGGGGTCTCGGCTCGGCTGGCTCGGGGCCGTCGTGCGGCGTTGAGGGAGGGCGACTGGTGGACGAGCCGTCGTACGCCGTCCCCGTCGGGGGCGACCCTGACCCCCGTCGGTCGGCTGCGGCTGCGTCCCCCCGGGGTGTGGGCGCTCCGGCCGTCCTCCGTCTGTCGTCGCGCGGGCGCGGCGGTCGCTGTGCGTTGATGGAGCGCCAACTGGCGGCACACGACACGGTCTCCGGCGATCCTGCTGTCGTGCGCCGCCAGTCCGGCGCGGTCGCGACCTCCCGTCAGGAGTCCGGCTGCACGGGGAGCTGTGTCAGCGTGCCGGCACAGGGGCGCCAGTGTGCGGCACGGGGGGTGGTGGGTCAGCGCCGCGAGCGCGGCACGACACGCGGACACATGTCGTCGTGTGCCGTGCCGGTCAGGCGTGAGTCGGCTGCGCTCAGGGAGTTGTGTCCGCGTGTCGGCACGGGGGCCCGTGGCCCGGGACGACGAACGCGGCCCCCCGGGGAGGGGAGGCCGCGTTCAGGCGGTGTGCTGCGTGCTCAGAGGTCGAAGAG
>NZ_JBFUMD010000217.1:0-6139 GCF_054049555.1 Nocardioides sp. P5_C9_2 | reverse complement strand
ATCCGGAGGTGATGAGATGTGCGGGCTCACCCCCGTCGCATGAGGCGGCGAGCGGGCGTCCATCCCATGCTCGTGCCATGGTCGAGCCCACCAGCCCGCCTCCGACCCGGCGTGCCCGCGTGCGCGCCCGGTGGTCGCAGCTGCAGGCGCGTCGCGACGAGCTCGTCGAGCGCGCCCAGGCGGGCCGGGCGCACCGGACGGTCGACTTCCTCTTCCGGGCCTTCGAGCACGACCGGGACGCGGGAGGGGCGCTGCTGGCCAGTGCACTGGCCTACCGGCTCTTCCTGTGGCTGCTGCCGGCCACCCTGATCCTGGTCGGGTGTCTCGGCTTCGTGCCCCCCGGATCGGCGGGCGAGGGCGCCTCGGCGATCGGCCTCGGGTCCGACGCCGCCCAGGAGATCGAGCAGTCCGCCGCCCAGGCGTCGGACGGCCGTTGGTTCCTGCTGGTCTTCGGGCTGTGCACGCTGGCGTGGGCGTCGTCCAACCTCGCCCGCGCGATGTGGGCCGCCACCCTGCTCGCCTGGCAGCTGCCCATCCGCCGGCTCGAGCGGGAGTACCTCGCCTCCGGGTTCGTGGTCGTCGGCGTGCTCGTCGCCGCGATGACGTCGCTGGCGGCGAACTGGATGCGCTCGCAGCGAGGGGCGTGGACGCTCGTGGCCGTGGTCTTCATGCTGACGGTCTTCCTCGCCCTGGCGTGGTCGCTGCTCCGGGCACTGCCGCACCCGGAGGCGGTGTCCGGGTGGGGCCTGGTCCCGGGCGCGCTCGTCTTCGCGATCGGCGTCGAGCTCCTCCACCTGTACACCGTCATCTACCTGTCCAGCCGCTACACGACCGAGGTGTACGGCGTCCTGGGCGGGGCGGCCACGTTCCTGCTGTGGGGCTACCTCCTGTCGCGACTGCTGATCGGGGCCACCACGGTGAACCGGGTGTGGCACAGCAGTCCGCTCGTGGAGACACCGACCACCCCCGACGCCTTCATCGCGGCCTGGCAGGGCCGGGCGCGACACCGGCGGCGATGAGCGTCCGGACTACGATCGGCCGCATGGAGGGTCAGGACGTCGCGACGCGCAGCGAGCGCAAGGAGCGCACCCGGCGCGCGATCCTCGACGCGGCCCTCGGGCTCACCGACGACACCAGCCTCGTCGCGATCTCCCTGCGCCAGGTCGCCAAGGAGGTCGGCATCGTGCCGACCGCGTTCTACCGGCACTTCGACTCCGTGGAGTCCCTCGGGCTCGCCCTGGTGGACGAGAGCTTCGTGTCGCTGCGCGAGCTGCTGCGCGACGTGCGCACCCGCGCCCCCGAGTTCGTCGACCTCATCGACGAGTCGATGGTGGTGCTCGTCGCACACGTCCGTGACCACCCCGCCCACTACTCCTTCATCGCCCGGGAGCGGATGGCCGGTCCGGCCCAGGTCCGCGGGGCCATCCGGCACGAGATCGAGCTCACCACCCGCGAGCTGGCCACCGACGTGGCGCGACTCCCGGGGACCGACACCTTCTCCCACGACCACCTCCACCTGCTGGCGGACCTCATCGTCTCGCTCGTGGTGACGACGGCCGAGCGACTCGTCGACGACCCGTCCGCCGAGGCCCGCATCCTGGCCGACACCCGCACCCAGCTGCGGATGCTGCTGGTCGGCGCTGTCAACTGGCGCTCGGGACGCTGAGGGACCGCCATGGGACTCGCCGCGGACCTCGACTACCGCCACCGACCGGCCAACGCCTTCCAGCGCGGCGTGCAGGCGTTCGGCTCCAGCCGGCCGGGGGCCTGGATCTTCTCCCGGACGCTGCGGCACCTCGACACGGCCGTCGCCCGGGTGTCGCGGGGGCAGCAGAGCGCTCCCCAGCTGCTGGCCGGCCTGCCCGTCCTCGACCTCACGACGACCGGACGCCGGTCCGGGCAGCCGCGCACCAGCCACCTGATCTCGATCCCGGTGGGCGACGACCTGGCCCTGCTCGGCACCAACTTCGGCCAGCCGTCCACCCCGGCCTGGGTCCTCAACCTCGAGGCCGACCCGCACGCGACCGTGGCCTTCCGCGGGCGCACCCTGCCGGTGGTGGCGCGCCCGGCGACCGATGCGGAGCGTGCTGCGGTGACCGAGCGCTCCCGCGGGATCTACGGCGGCTACGCGAAGTACCAGCAGCGGATCAGCGGGCGCCACGTGCGGATCTTCGTCGTCGAGCGGGCCGGCTGAGCTCAGCTCCCGGAGCGGGGYACCACCGGGCGCACGGTCACCTCGGGGATCGTCGCGTCAGCGGGCAGGTCGAGGACGTGCAGGAGCGTGTCGACCACCGTCTCCGCAGAGATCCACCGGGAGGAGTCGTAGGTCCGGCCCTCCTGCTCGTGGACCTTCTCCTGCATGGGCGTGGCGGTGCGGCTCGGGAACACCGTGGACACCCGCACCCCGTGCTCCAGCTCCTCGGCCCGCAACGCGTCGGCGAGGGCCCGGAGCCCGAACTTCGAGGCGGCGTACGCCGACCACTCGGCGCTCGCCGAGAGCCCTGCGGAGGAGTTCACGAACACGACGGTGCCGTGCGCGCGCCTGAGGTGCGGGAGCAGCTCGCGGGTGAGCACCGCGGGGGCGGTGAGGTTGACGGTGATCTGCTCCTCCCACTGCTGGAGGCGCAGCCGCGAGACCGGTGCGAGGTCGACGACGCCGGCCACGTGCACCAGGGAGTCGAGGGGTCCGTCCACCTGCCGACCCAGGCCGTTGAGCGTGCCCGGGTCGGCCAGGTCGGCGACGAGGTACGCCGCGTCGGGCAGGTCGGCACGCATCCGCTCGGCGCGCGACTCCGAGCGGGCCAGCAGCACCAGGTCGTCGCCCCGCTCGGCGAGGCGGCGGGCCAGCACGAGCCCGATGCCCGACCCGGCTCCGGTGAGCAGGTGCCTCACGGCGCGGTCCTCACGGCGCGGTCCTCATCGGGTGAAGACGACCTTGCCGAAGACGTCGCCGGCGGCCATGGCGGCGAAGCCGTCGCGGGCGTCGGTCATCGGCAGGGTGCGGTCCACGAGCGGGCGGGTGCCGGTGGCGTCGAGGAGGTTGACCAGCGAGGCCAGCTCGGCACGGGTGCCCATCGTGGAGCCGATGACCTGCAGCTGGAGGAAGAAGATGCGGGTCAGCTCGGCGTCGTCGAGCTGCGGGCCGCTGGTCGTGCCGCTGATGACGACCTTGCCACCCGGGCGCAGCGAGCGGATCGAGTGCGACCACGTGGCCCGCCCGACGGTCTCCATCACCGCGTCGACCTTGACGGGCAGCCGGGCGCCGGACTCGAAGACCTCGTGGGCGCCGATCTCCAGGGCACGCCGGCGCTTGCCCTCGTCGCGGCTGGTCGCGAGCACGGTGAGGCCGCCGGCCCGGGCCAGGGTGATGAGCGCGGTGGCCACGCCACCGCCGGCGCCCTGGACCAGCACGGTGTCGCCGGGCTTGAGGCTGCCCTGGGTGTAGAGCATCCGGTACGCCGTCAGCCACGCCGTCGGCAGGCACGCCGCCTCGGCGAAGCTCATCGACGCCGGTTTGGGGACCAGGTTGGCGCGGGGCACCACGACCCGGTCGGCGAAGGTGCCCTGGTGCCGCTCGGAGAGCAGCGAGCGCCTGGGGTCGAGGGTCTCGTCGCCGGACCAGGTGGGGTCGCTGATGACGGCGTGCACCACGACCTCGTTGCCGTCCTCGTCGATGCCGGCGGCGTCGCACCCCAGGATCATCGGCAGGGCGTCCTGCTTGAGGCCCACCCCGCGCAGCGACMAGAGGTCGTGGTGGTTGAGGCTGGCCGCCCGGACCGTCACCGTCGTCCACCCCTCGGGCGGCGTCGGGTCGGGGCGCTCCCCCACCACCAGGCCGCTGAGCGGGTCGTCGGAGCTGAAGGACTCGGCGTACACGGCGAACATGCGTCGACCCTAGCGGCGTGCGACCCCGTCGCGACGCGCAGCCGTCGCGACCGCCTCGCGGACCGCGCCGGGGACCCTGGGGTCGAAGGGCGACGGGATGACCAGGTCCGCGGACAGGTCGTCGCCCACCAGGTCGGCCAGCGCGTGGGCCGCGGCGAGCTTCATGCCCTCGGTGATGGCGGTGGCGTGCACGTCGAAGGCCCCGCGGAAGATCCCCGGGAAGGCCAGCACGTTGTTGATCTGGTTGGGGAAGTCCGAGCGGCCGGTGGCCACGACCCGGGCATACCTGCGGGCGAGGTCGGGGTGCACCTCGGGCGTGGGGTTGGCCAGCCCGAAGATGATCGCCTCCGGCGCCATCGACGCCACGATCTCCTCCGGCACCGAGCCTCCGGAGACCCCGATGTAGACGTCGGCACCGACCATCACGTCGGCGAGGCTGCCGCTGCGGCCGAACCTGTCGGCGGTGTCGCGGGCCAGCGCCGCCTTGACGGGGGTCAGGTCGGAGCGCTGCGAGTTGAGCACGCCACGACGGTCGATCACGGCGAGGTCCTCGACCCCGGCCTCGAGCAGGATGCGGGCCACCGCCACCCCGGCCGCGCCGGCGCCCGAGATCACCACGCGGGTGCCCTCCGCGGTGCGGCCGGTGAGGCGCAGGGCGTTCTTGAGGGCCGCGAGCGCGACGACGGCGGTGCCGTGCTGGTCGTCGTGGAAGACGGGGATGTCGAGCATCGCCTTGAGGCGGTCCTCGATCTCGAAGCAGCGGGGCGCCGAGATGTCCTCGAGGTTGATGCCTCCGAAGCTCGGCGCCAGGCGGGCGACGGTCTCGATGATCTCCTCGACGTCGGTGGTGTCCAGGCAGATCGGGACGGCGTCGACGCCGCCGAACTGCTTGAAGAGCACCGCCTTGCCCTCCATCACCGGCATCGCGGCGGCCGGGCCGATGTCGCCCAGGCCGAGCACAGCGGTGCCGTCGGTCACCACGGCGACGACGTTGGGGACCCAGGTGTAGTGCTGGGTCATCGAGGGGTCGGCCGCGATCGCCTCGCACACCCGGGCCACGCCGGGCGTGTAGGCCAGGGAGAGCTCGTCGGCGCCGGCGAGGGCGACCGTCGAGACGATCTCCATCTTGCCGCCCAGGTGGAGGTCGAAGACGGGGTCACCGGCGTGCGGGTGCTGCGGTTCCATGCCGCGATGATTCCACAGCTCAGGGGCGCGTCAGGTGCCGTCCCAGACGGGGTGAGGGCCACACCCGGGCCAGCACCACGGCGCGTACGTCGGCGTCGGCCACCGGCCCCCGGTGGCGTGAGTCCACCCCGTCGTCGGGGTTGTCGGACAGGAGCCACCACCCCGGTACGCCGGTGCGCAGCGCCCGGCGCCCGGCCGCCCGCTTGACCGCCAGGGTGCCGTCCGCGAAGCGGGCCAGCACCAGCCCTCCCACGGCGGGGACGGCGTCGTACCGGACGAGGAGGCGGTCGCCCTCGCGCAGGGTCGGCTCCATCGAGCGCCCGCGCACGACGGCGAGCCCCAGCAGGCGACGCGGCGCGCGTGTCCGGGCCCCACCCGCACGGGCGGGACCCGGGTCTCCAGTGGTCCTCACGCGGAGTAGTGTCGCAAGCGTTCGACGACACACCCACTGAGAGGACTGCGATGCTCCCCCAGCTGTTTGCCCGTACCGTCGAGGTCTCGGCGCACTGCGACCTTCCGTGCGGCGTCTACGACCCCGCCCAGGCCCGCGTCGAGGCCGAGTCGATCAAGGCGATCATCGCCAAGGTCGCCGACAACGACGACCCCGACTTCCGGACCCGCGCGGTCCTCATCAAGGAGCAGCGCTCGGAGCTCGTCAAGCACCACCTGTGGGTGCTGTGGACCGACTACTTCAAGCCCCCGCACTTCGAGAAGTACCCCCAGCTGCACACGCTGGTCAACGAGGCCACCAAGCTCGCCGGCGCCTCCGGCACCAAGGGTGAGCTGGACGCCGGCAAGGCCGACGAGCTGCTCGCCAAGATCGACGAGATCGCGGAGATCTTCTGGGAGACCAAGAAGGCCTGATCCCGGACCGGGCCACGTCGGCCCGACCGGTCAGATCCTGGGCGCCGCCCCAGTCCGCACCAGGTCCCCACGGGCCGTCGGACCGGGTGCGGCGCCCGCTGCGTTGCGGGCCGGGGTCGCGTCCGGCGGACCCTCCGGGGAGCCGGGGGCACACCGCCAGACGCGACACCGTGACACCGTGTCGCCGCTACTCAGGGCTCGGACC
>NZ_JBFUMD010000216.1:0-6156 GCF_054049555.1 Nocardioides sp. P5_C9_2 | reverse complement strand
CCCCCGCACCGCACCGCGGCTGGCCACCGACCTGGGGGTGCTGCGGCTGCACGAGGGCCAGGGTGCGGTGAGTGCCCTCACCGTCGAGCCCCTCGACGGGGTCGAGCACGTCACCCGCGCGATGGAGCGACCGGCGTACGTCGTCCTCTCGCCGCTGCGGGGAGCGGTCGGCGGTCTCGTGCGCGACGGGGTGCCGGACGTCGGCGTGGGCGTCACCCGGTGGGGACCCCGCTCCCTGGGCGGCGAGCAGGTGGCGCTCACCGGCCGGTGGGCCGGCTTCCGCTGGGGGCCGATCACGCTGCCCGCGGTCACCCTGGGAGTGCTGCCGCAGGCGGCGGCCTTCGACTCGCGGGCCGAGGCACCCCAACCCGACGGTCTCGTCGGGGCGCACCGCTCGCGACGGGTCGGCAGCGGCACGGAGTTCAGCGGCATCCGGCCGTTCACGGCCGGTGACCGCCTGCGTCGCATCCACTGGCCGGTGTCGCTGCGCACCGGCTCGCTCCAGGTGGTCACGACCCGCTCCGAGCTCGACTCCGGGGTGCTGGTGGTCGTCGACGCGCTGCGCGACGTCGGACACAGCGGCGGGATCCACGGCACCGCCAGCAGCCTCGACCTGACCGTGCGGGCCGCCTCGGCGCTGGTCGAGCACCACCTGCGGGTCGGCGACCGGGTGGGCCTGCGGGTGCTCGGCCCCGGTGACGCGCGCGTGCGGTTCGGCACCGGCACCCGCCACCTGCACCGGCTCACCGGGACGCTGGCGCGGGTGGTGCCCGAGACCCGTCACGTCGACGAGGACGCCGCCCTCGACCTCGGTGTCCAGGGCGACTGCGTCGTCTACGTCCTCTCCCCGATGCTGCACGCGCCCGTCGTCACCGCCACCGCGACCCTGGCCTCCCGCGGCGTGCCGGTGCTCGTGATCGACACCCTCGGCGAGCGCGACCTCGATGCCCTCGGCGGTCCGCGGTCGCGCGCCGCGCTGGCGTGGCGGATGCGGCGTGTGGAGCGCGACAACCTGCTCGGCAGGCTCACCTCGCTGGGCTGTCCCGTGGTCCCGTGGCGCGGACCCGGCACGGTCGACGACGTGCTGCACCGTCTGGCCCGACGAGCCCAGCAACCGCGGGTGCGTGCCCGGTGACCCGGGTCCGGCGGTGGAGCCCCTCCGCGCTCGTCGCGCGGGGCCTCCTCCTCGTGCTGCCCCTGGTCGCGGCCGGCGCGGCGTGGCAGCGTCCCGCCACCCTCTTCGTGCTCCTGCTGGTGGTGCTGGGCGGGCTGTGGGCGGCGATGCCCGAGTCGCCGGCCGGGCCGGTGGTGCTGCTGCTCGTCGCGGCGTGGTGGGGCGCGCGCGTGGACGACCCGCTCGACGCCGGGGTCCTGCTCGCGGCCGGAGCGCTGGTGGCGGCGCACGTCGCGGGAGTGCTCGCGTCGTACGGTCCGGCGCGCATGCCGCTCGACCGTGCGACGACGTGGCTGTGGGTACGCCGCGGCCTGCTGGCCTGGCTCGTCGCGCCGGTCGCGTGGGTCGCCGCCCGGGGGCTCGACGCCGCGCCCGACCAGCCCACGCTGTGGACCGTCGGGCTGGTGACGGTGGGGGTCCTGGTCGTCGCGGCGGGGCTGGCGCTGCGGGAGGCACCGACCGACGGGTGACCGCCGACCGGGCGCGGGCGTCGTACGGATGCCGGAGGGGCCACAATGGGCCCATGATGTATCGCGCGGTGCACACGGTCGTGCGGCCCACGGTCCGGGCCGTCTGGCGGCCGACCGTCACCGGTCTCGAGCACGTGCCCCKCAGCGGGGCGGTGATCCTGGCCAGCAACCACCTCTCCTTCGTCGACAGCGTGGTCATCCCGGTGGTCGCGCCCCGCAAGGTCGTGTTCCTGGCCAAGTCGGACTACTTCACCGGCAGGGGCGTGCGGGGCGCGCTCCAGCGGGCGTGGTTCGAGGGGCTCGGCATGCTGCCCGTCGACCGCGAGGACACCAGGGCGGCGATCGCCAGCCTCGACACCGCGCTCGAGGTGCTGGGCCGCGGGGAGGCGTTCGGCATCTACCCCGAGGGCACCCGGTCCCGGGACGGCCGGCTCTACCGCGGCCGCACGGGCGTCGCCCACCTCGCGCTCACCGCGGGCTGCCCGGTGGTGCCCGTCGCGCTGGGCGGCACCCAGGACATCCAGCCCGTCGGCTCGAAGCTGCCGCGGCTCGCCACGGTGACGGTGCGCTTCGGGGAACCGATCGAGGTCGCGGGGGAGTACGACGGCGTGCCCCCGGGCCGGGCCCGGCGCGAGCTGACGGACCGGGTGATGGCCGCCATCGGCGCGCTGTCCGGCCAGGAGGAGGCCGGGGTCTACAACGAGCGTCCCGCCCGCGTGTGACCCCGGTCGACGTCCGGCTGTCGGTGCCGTCTGGTTGGGTCGTCCCGTGACCTCCCACCACCGCGGCAAGCACGACGGCCAGCAGCCCCCGCGCGCCGGATACCGGCTGGTGCGCAGCGAGCCCGCAGCGGTCGCCGGACCGCGCCTGGACGCGCACCAGCAGCGCGTGGTCGACCACCCGGGCGGGCCGATGCTGGTCCTCGCGGGTCCCGGCACCGGCAAGACGACGACACTGGTGGAGGCCATCGTCGACCGCATCGAGCGGCGGGGTGCGAGCCCCGACGAGGTGCTCGCGCTGACCTTCTCCCGCAAGGCCGCCGAGCAGCTGCGCGACCGGGTCACCGCTCGGCTGGGCCGCACCAGCACCACGACGCTGAGCTCGACGTTCCACTCCTTCGCCTACGGGCTGGTCCGCTCCTACACGCCGGCCGGGGTCTACGACGGCCCGCTCCGCCTCCTGTCGGCGCCCGAGGCCGACGTGGTGATGCGCGAGCTCCTGACCGACCACCCGGAGTCGGTGACCTGGCCGGAGTCCCTCGCACGAGCGGTCGGCACCCGCGGGTTCGCCCGCGAGGTGCAGGCGGTGCTCGGCCGGGCCCGCGACAACGGTCTCGACGACCGCGCGCTGGTCGAGCTGGGTCGCGCCGAGGGTGCCCCCGAGCTGGTCGCGGCCGGCCTGTTCATGGGTCAGTACCTCGACAACCTCGACGCCCAGAGCGCACTCGACTACTCCGACCTGATCCGGCGTGCCACCGCGGTCGCCCGCGAGCACCGCGCCGAGCTCCGGGCCCGCTTCACCCACGTGTTCGTCGACGAGTACCAGGACACCGACCCGGGCCAGGTCGCGCTGCTCCAAGAGATCGCGGGGGACGGACGCAACCTCACCGTCGTCGGTGACCCGCACCAGTCGATCTACGGCTTCCGCGGTGCCGAGGTGCGGGGGATCCTCGAGTTCCCCACGACGTTCCCCGCCGCCGGCGGGTCGCCGGCCGAGGTGGTGGCGCTGCGCACCACGCGACGCTTCGGGCCCCGCCTGCTGCTGGCCGCCCGGCGCATCTCCGGGGGCATCGCGCTGCCGGGCACCATCCCGGAGGCGGCGCGGGCCGACTTCGCCGACCCGGTGGCCRAGGTCGGCGCCCACGGGGACGGACGGGTCGAGGTGCTGACGTTCGACACCGAGCGGGCCGAGGCCGAGCACCTGGCGGACCTGCTGCGGCGAGCCCACCTGGAGGACGGCATCCCCTGGGACGACATGGCGGTGCTGGTGCGCTCCGGTCGCACGTCCATCCCCGGACTGCGGCGCTCGCTGGGCGCGGCCGGCGTGCCGGTCGAGGTCGCCGGCGACGACGTCCCCCTCGTCCGGGACCCGGCCGCGCTGCCGCTGCTGGACGCCCTGCGCGCCATCCTCAACCTGGGCAACGACGACCCCGCCCACGTCGACTTCATCGACCCGGCGCGGGCCGAGACCCTGCTGCTGGGTCCGCTCTCGGGGCTCGACGCCGGGCAGCTGCGCCGCCTCGGACGCCTGCTCCGAGCCCGGGAGAAGACGGTCGCCAAGGCCGAGGACCGAGCCCCGCGGCGCTCCCGCGACCTGGTCCGGCAGGTGCTCGTCGACCCCGGCTTCCTCGACGGCCTCGACGGGCCCGAGGTCACGCGGGCGCGGGCCTTCGTCGCCCTCGTGTGGAGCGGCCGGGCGGCCCAGGCCGCCGGCGACACCGCCGAGGAGGTGCTGTGGCTGCTGTGGTCCGGCACGTCGTGGCCCGAGCGGCTGCGCCGCGGCGTGGAGTCGGGGGGCGCCGCCGCACGGCGAGCGCACCGCGACCTCGACGCGATCGTCGCCCTCTTCGAGGCGGCCGCGCGCGCCGAGGAGCGCAAGGACCACCTCGGGATCGCCAACTTCCTGGCCACCCTGGTCGCGCAGCAGATCCCCGGCGACACCCTGGCCGAGCGCGGGGTCCGGGGCGCCTCGGTGCGCCTGCTCACGGCCCACCGCGCGAAGGGCCTGGAGTGGCGACTCGTCGTGGTGGCCCACGTCCAGCAGGACGTGTGGCCCGACCTCCGGCGGCGCACCACGCTGCTGCAGGCCGACCGGATCCGGTCCGACGGACTGGTGCCGCCGGTCAGCACCCGCGAGCTGCTGACCGAGGAGCGGAGGTTGTTCTACGTCGCCTGCACGCGCGCCCGCCAGCGCCTCGTGGTCACCGCCGTCGCGTCGACCGACGACGAGGGCGAGCAGCCGTCCCGGTTCCTCGCCGAGCTGCAGATCCCGGCGGTGCACCACAGCGGACGGCCCCGCCGGCCGCTGTCGATGGCCGGCCTGGTGAGCGACCTGCGCCAGCAGCTGGCCGATCCCGACACCGCGCCGGCGCTGCGCGAGGCGGCGGCACGACGGCTCAAGGCCCTGGCGACCGAGTCGATCGGAGGCCGGCCGTTGGTCCCGCAGGCCGACCCGGCCACCTGGTGGGGCACCCGGTCCGCCAGCCTGTCCGCCCGACCGGTCCGGGCCGCCGACCAGCCGGTCCCGCTCTCGGCCAGCACCCTCACCGGACTGATGGCCTGCCCGACCCAGCACTTCCTGTCCCGCGAGGCCGGCGGTGTCACCCGCTCCCACCAGTCGGCCAACCTCGGCCAGATCGTGCACGCGCTCGCCGAGCGGGTCGGCACCGGCGAGCTCGCCGCCGGTCCGGACGACGCCGACCTGCTCATGCAGCACGTCGACGCCGTCTGGCAGCGCCTCGAGTTCCGCACCCCGTGGGCGGCGGCGCGCGAGCACGCCCGGGTCCGCTCGGCGCTGGCGCGCTTCCTGGCCTGGCACCACTCCAACCCGCGCCGCCTCGTCGACACCGAGACCAAGTTCGCGACGGTGGTCGAGCTCGACGACGGCGAGCAGGTCCGACTCGGCGGCTTCGTCGACCGCCTCGAGGTCGACCACGACGGCCGGGTGGTGGTGGTCGACCTCAAGACCGGCCGCACCAAGCCGTCCGGGCCCGCCGTCCAGCGGGACCGCCAGCTCGCCCTCTACCAGCTCGCGGTCGACCGCGGCGCCGTCCACGAGGTCGTGCCCGACGCGACGTCCGGTGGCGCGTTCCTGGTCCAGCTCGGTGCGCTCGACGACAGCCCGTCGGCCGTCGAGCAGCGCCAGGACCCCCAGCCCGACGAGTCGCCCGAGCGCACCGACCTGCGCGCCGCCCTGTCCACCGCCGCCGGCTACCTGCGCCGTGAGGAGTTCCCCGCCATCCCCGGAGACCACTGCAAGGACTGTCCCTACGTCTCGCTGTGCCCCGCCAAGGGCGCCGGGTCGGTGGTGACGCTGTGACCGCCGTGACCGTGTCGTCCGCGCGCCCCGCCCGGCGCATCGACACCCCCGAGGACCTGCAACGGGTCATGCAGACCCAGTTCGCGCCCAGCCCGCAGCAGTGGGCGGCCATCACCGCGCCGCTGTCCCCGGCGGTGGTCATCGCCGGCGCCGGCTCGGGCAAGACGACCCTGATGGCCGCACGTGTGGTCCACC
The DNA here is from genome assembly GCF_054049555.1 of Nocardioides sp. P5_C9_2. Classification (NCBI taxonomy): domain Bacteria; kingdom Bacillati; phylum Actinomycetota; class Actinomycetes; order Propionibacteriales; family Nocardioidaceae; genus Nocardioides; species Nocardioides sp. P5_C9_2. The sequence continues at coordinate 279 of NZ_JBFUMD010000216.1, read as the reverse complement.
TCGTGGTGACCGGGCAGGTGCGGCCCGACCAGGTCCTCGGACTGACCTTCACGACCAAGGCCGCCGGTGAGCTGCGCAGCCGGATCCGGGCCGCGCTCGTCACGGCCGGTGTGCTCGACGCCGCGCCGCGCGAGGGCGAGGAGGACGTCCTCGAGCCCACGGTGGCGACCTACAACGCCTACGCCGCCACCCTGCTCGCCGACCACGGGCTGCGCATCGGCCACGAGCCCGACACCCGGGTCGTCACCGACGCCGCCCGCTACCAGCTCGGTGCCCGGG
>NZ_JBFUMD010000215.1:0-6167 GCF_054049555.1 Nocardioides sp. P5_C9_2 | reverse complement strand
CCGGCACCCACCAGCCGCCGCCCACGCTGCGATAGGCACCCGACCGCGTCTGCCACTGCGTGGGACCCTCCGGGTCTCCGCGCCGGGAGGGCCAGGTCAGTCCCGGGGGCAGGCCCTCACGCGGGCCGACACCGTGCGTCGGCCACGCTCCCGGGGTCCACTCCTCCGCTGACACCCGATCATCGTGAACCGAGTGCGTCCCGGCCCGCAGATTTCATCCACAGGCCCATCTCCCCCCCGGGATAGTTTGGGACGATCTGGTCGGTCGAGCGGCGGGATCACCTACCAACTCGTCCCTAACTACCCCGGGAGGGGCGGGCAGGAGACCCCTCAGCCGAAGCGGCCGGAGATGTACGCCTCGGTCGCCTCGTTGTCCGGGTTGGCGAACATCTTCTGGGTGCTGTTGAACTCCACCAGGTGCCCGGGCTCTCCGGCGGCCTTGAGGTTGAAGAAGCCGGTTTCGTCGGAGACCCGCGCCGCCTGCTGCATGTTGTGGGTGACGATGACGATCGTGTACTCGGTCTTGAGCTCGTGGATCAGGTCCTCGATGGCCGAGGTCGAGATCGGGTCGAGCGCGGAGCAGGGCTCGTCCATGAGCAGGACCTCGGGCTGGACGGCGATCGCGCGGGCGATGCACAGCCGCTGCTGCTGGCCGCCCGAGAGCCCCATGCCGGGTCGGCCGAGACGGTCCTTGACCTCGGTCCACAGGTTGGCGCCCTTGAGGGACGACTCGACGATCTCGTCGGCCTCGGCCTTCTTCATCTTCTTGGCGTTGAGGCGGTTGCCGGCCAGCACGTTCTCGTAGATCGACATCGTCGGGAACGGGTTGGGGCGCTGGAAGACCATGCCGATCTGGCGGCGTACGGCGACGGGGTCGACGTTGGGCTCGTACAGCGACTGCCCGTCCACCATCACCTTGCCCTCGACCCGGGCGCCGGGGATCACCTCGTGCATCCGGTTGAGCGAGCGCAGGAAGGTCGACTTGCCGCAGCCGGAGGGTCCGATGAACGCGGTCACCGACCGCGCCTGGATGGTCATGTTGACACCCTGGACGGCGAGGAAGTCGCCGTAGTAGATGTCGAGGTCAGAGACGTCGATGCTCTTGGCCATTGAGTTTCCTAGCTCCTTCAGCGCCCGGTCTTGGGGGCGAAGATCTTTCCGATGACGCGCGCGGCGATGTTGAGCAGCAGCACGATGACGACGAGGACGAGGGCGGTGCCCCAGGCGAGATCGAAGTCTGCCGGGGTGCCCTTCTGGAACTGCGAGTAGATGAACACCGGCAGCGTGGTCATGAACCCGTCGAAGGGGTTCACGTTGGTGCGGGTGGTGAGGCCGGCGATCAGCAGCAGCGGCGCCGTCTCCCCGATGATGCGCGCCGTGGCGAGCGTGACGCCGGTGATGATGCCGCCGAGCGCGGTGCGCAGCACGACCTTGGTGATCGTGCGCCACTTGGGCGTCCCGAGGGCGTACGCCGCCTCGCGCAGGTCGTCCGGCACGAGGCGCAGCATCTCCTCCGTCGAGCGCACCACGATGGGGATCATCAGCAGGGACAGCGCGACCGCACCGCCGATGCCGGCCCGGAAGCCGGCCCCGAAGAACAAGGTGAACATCGAGAAGGCGAAGAGCCCGGCGACGATGGACGGGATGCCGGTCATCACGTCGACGAGGAAGGTGATCCCGCGGGCCAGCTTGTTGCCCTTGCCGTACTCCACGAGGTAGATCGCGGCGAAGATCCCGATCGGCACCGAGATGATGGCGGCGCACAGCGTGATCACCAGGGTGCCCATGATCGCGTGGTAGATGCCGACCGGCTGGTCGAGGCTGGTGCGGAACGCCGAGTAGGTCAGGAACGTGCTGTTGATCGCCGGGATGCCCTTGGAGAGCACCGTCCACAGCAGCGAGACCAGCGGCACGAGGGCGATCGCGAAGGCCGTCCAGACCAACGAGGTGACCATCCGGTCGACGGCCGAGCGCCGTGTCTCCACCACGGCCGACCACAGGGTGAGGCCGCCGATGTAGAACACCACCGACACCAGCACCCAGGGCACCGGGCCCCAGCCGAGCAGCAGCGGGAAGAGTCCGGCGGCGGCGATCGCCACGACCGCGACCAGTCCGGGAGCCCATCGGGGCAGGCGCCCGTGGGTGAGCGGGATCGTCGACGACGTCGCCGGCGGCGTGGTCAGCGTCGAGGTCATCGGCTCATCCTTCTCTCGTTGCGGGCCACGATCCATCGGGCCGCGAAGTTGACCAGGAAGGTCACCAGGAACAGCACGAGCCCGGTGGCGACCAGGACGTGCAGCGTGCCGGGGGTGTTCTCCTTGTACTGCGAGGCGATGTTGGCGGCGATGCTCGTCGGGTTGGAGCTGGCGATCAGGTTGAAGCTGATGCCACCACCGCCGGAGAGCACCATCGCGACGGCCAGCGTCTCGCCGAGGGCACGGCCCAGGCCCAGCATCACCGCGGAGACCATGCCGGAGCGGGCGTAGGGGAACACCGCGAGCCGGATCATCTCCCAGCGGGTGGCGCCCAGCGCGAGGGCCGCCTCCTCGTGCAGGACCGGGGTCTGGTTGAAGACCTCCCGCGAGATGGCCGTGATGATCGGCAGCACCATGATGGCCAGCACGAGGCCGGCGGTGAGGATCGTCGTCCCCACCGGGTTGACCGGGCCCTTGAAGAAGGGGAGGAAACCCAGGTGCTCGTGCAGCCAGTCATAGATCGGCACCATCTTGGGCGCGAAGAGGTTGATGCCCCAGAGGCCGAAGACCACCGACGGCACGGCGGCCAGCAGGTCGATCACGTAGGCGACCGGGCCGGCGATCCAGCGCGGCGCGTAGTGGCTCACCACGAGGGCGATGCCGAAGGCGAGGGGCATGGCGACCAGCAGGGCGATCAGCGAGACCAGGACCGTGCCGAAGAGCAGGTTGTCGACGTAGCCCCAGAAGCTGCCGGCACCCTTGTAGAACTGCTCGTCCTGGACGAAGCCCGGAGCGCCCTCGATCGTCAGGAAGACGAAGACGCTGGCGAGGGCGGCCAGGATGACCAGCCCGGCGCCGCGGGCGACGCCCGAGAACACCCGGTCACCGGTCTGGGTGGGTGCGCCGGTCCGCGGGGGTGCCGGCTCGGTCATGGTCACAACAAGGTCCTTCGCTGGTCAGACGTGGGTACGCGCGTGCGGCGGGCCGATGATCGGTCCGCCGCACGCGTGTGGGTGGTGCATTGTCACGAGTGTCCTACTGGGCCGCGATCGCGTCCACGATGCCCTGKGCACGCGACGCGGTGTCGGCGTCCAGCGGAGCGGAGCCGGCGTTGTCCGAGGCGGCCTGCTGGCCCTCGTCGGACACGACGTACTCGAGGAAGCCCTTGACCAGGTCGGCCTCGTCGGCCGACGGGTAGGTCTGGCAGGCGACCAGGTAGGACAGCAGGATCACCGGGTAGGCGCCGGCCTCCTCGGTGGTGCGGTCGACGTCGACGGCCATGTCCACGTCGGGACGACCCTCGACGGGGGACGACACGGCGATGACCTTGGCGGCGGCCTCGGCGGACGGCGCGACGTACTCGTCGCCGACCTTGACCGAGACGACCGACAGGTCACCGACCTGGCTCTCGTCGGCGTAGCCGATGGTGCCGTTGCCGTTGGTGACGGCGGCCACGACGCCGGAGGTGCCCTCGGCCGCGACGCCACCCTTGACGGGGAAGGCGTCCTCGGCCTCGTAGGACCACGAGTCCGAGGCCTTGCCGAGGTAGTCGGTGAAGTTCTTGGTCGTGCCCGAGTCGTCCTGGCGGTGCACGGTGGTGATCGCCGTGTCGGGCAGGTCGGCGTCGGGGTTCTGGTCGGCGATGGCCGGGTCGTTCCACTTCGTGATCTTCTGGTCGAAGACCTGCGCGATGGTGTCAGCGTCCATGTTGAGGGAGTCGACGCCCTCGAGGTTGAACATCACCGCGATCGGCGAGACGTACGACGGCACCTCGATGATGTCGGAGCCGCAGCGCTCGTTGGCCTTGCTGAGCTCGCCCTCGTCGTCGCTGAAGTAGGAGTCAGTCCCGGCGAAGAGCGTGCCACCCTCGATGAACTGGGTGCGCCCGTCGCCCGAGCCCACCGGGTTGTAGTTGAGGGTGACGTCCGGGTTGAGGCCCTGGAACCCGGTCGACCAGGCCTCCATCGCCTTCTCCTGGGCCGAGGAGCCGGCACCGTTGAGCTCGCCGCTGAGGCTGCCCCCCTCGGTGTCCGAACCACTGTCCGCGGACGCGGAGTCGGTCTCGTTGCCTGCGCCACACGCCGACAGCGAGATGCTGAGGGCGAGGGCTGCGACGGCCGGGACGATCGCCGTACGGAAGGAAGTGCGCTTCACTTCGTTGCTCCTGAGAGGTCTGTGGTCATGCTGACGAGCCAGACGGTAGGGAGCGCAGGTGACCGCGCACGGCGGCGTCGGTGAACGAGCGGTGAACTCGACCGGGCCGGATGGCGTCGCCCCGTCGGGGACGAGACGGCGGTCACATGAACTCCGGCGGGACCCCTTGACGCGCACGCCCGGACAGGACTAGGGCAGGTGGCGCTCGGTGGCCACGATCCGACCCTTGCGGTGGTGCACGACGAGCAGCTCGCCGGTCTCCAGCCGGACGTCGTCACGCACTCCCGCCGCGTCCAGCACCATCGGCAGCACCGGGCGGTGCGTGCAGACGACCACCCCCGCGAGCGTCGCCATCAGGTCGCCCACCAGGTCGACGACCGCGTCCGCGCTCGCGTCCTCCTCGGTGAGCCCGTCGTGGGTCACCAGCGGCCACCCGGTGGAGCGGCTGTACGGCGCGACGGTGTCGACGCAGCGGGTGCTCGAGGAGGTGTGGACTGCCGTGGCGTCGAAGCCGGCCAGCACGGGGACCAGGCGCTCGGCCTGGGCGGCCCCGGCCACGAGGAGCGGGCGACGGCGGTCGTCACCGCGCCACGCCTTGCGGGAGCGGGCCCGGCCGTGGCGGAGCACGACCAGGGCGCGGGTCTTGCGGCGCAGCGCGCGGGCGTCGTCCAGGGTGCCGCGGTCGTGCACGTGGGTGAGCACCTCGCGGGCCTTGTCCCACGGCACCCACGCCACCTCGTCGATCTCCTCGTTGATCGCGTAGCGACCCACGTCGTCGTCCCCGACCACCCGGGCCGTCCAGTAGGACACGGCCTTGGTCCGGCCGTTGGTGAGCCGGTAGCGCTGGCCGGGCAGCGGCGGTCCGAGGCGCACCGCGAGCCCGGTCTCCTCGGCGACCTCACGGACGGCCGCGGTGACCTCGTGCTCGCCGGGGTCGAGCTTGCCCTTGGGGAAGGACCAGTCGTCGTACCGCGGGCGGTGGATGAGCAGCACGTCGCCGCCCTTGCGGGTCACCACCGCTCCTGCAGCGCGCACATCACCGGCCGGCATGGACGCTAGTCTCACACCATTCGTCGTCCGTCGAGGAGCCTGCCCATGCGTCGCCGTCTCGCGCCGGGTCCGGTGACGCTCGTGGCTCTCGCGCTGGCCCTCGTCCTGGTCGTCGTGGCCGTGGTCGCCGGCGTCCAGTGGTGGCGCGGCGACGAGACCCGGCTCGCCCGGGCCGTGCACCTCGCCCCCGCCGGCACCGAGCGGCTCTCGTGGACCGACTGGAGCGCCGTACGCCGTGAGGTCGGCGCCGACCTGGGCGAGACCCCCGACGGCGAGGCGGTGACGGCCTTCCTCGGCGAGGCGTTCGCCTCCGACCTCACCTCGACCTCGGCCCTCGTCGGGTCGAGCGGCACCATGCAGGACGCGTTCGGCTTCTCCCCCGGCACCCTGGACTGGGAGCTGTTCGCCCAGTCCCCCGCCGGCGCCGTCGACATCCTGGGGATGCCGGACGAGGAGTCGGTGGAGGCGCTCGCCGACCGGTTGCGCCGGCTCGGCTTCGAGGAGCCCGAGGACGACGACGGGGTGTGGGGCGGCGGGCAGGACCTGCTGCCCCGGCTCGGACCGGACCTGACCCCCGAGCTCCAGTACGTCGCCCTGCTGGCCGACGAGGGCGTCGTGCTGACCTCGGACCAGGTCGCCCCCCTCGAGGCGGCCGTCGAGGCGGCCCGGGGCGACGCCGACGCGCTCGAGGAGCTCGACGACGTCGTCGAGGCCAGCGGCGCTCCCGTCGCCGCCAGCATCTTCTCCGGGGGCTACGCCTGTCGGCAC
>NZ_JBFUMD010000214.1:0-6169 GCF_054049555.1 Nocardioides sp. P5_C9_2 | reverse complement strand
TGGCTCCGTGGCCCGCTGGAACGTCCCCGACCCCCTCTCGGGCATGGTCGGCGACCATGTCCACCTTCGCCGCCTGGTGCGGTGCACGTGGATCGCCGTGGTCCTCAACCATGCCTCCGGGTCCGCGACCCGCCAGAACCGCCAGCCGGAGGCGACGGCCCGCACGAAGGCCTCCCCGACGACCTCCTCGGCCTCGGCGAGGTTGCCGGTGACGCCGCACACCTGCGCCACGAGCCAGCGGTAGCGCGCCTCGTACAACTCCCGCAGGGAGGTGGTCTCGCCAGGGTCCGGCATCCGCCCGAAGGTGACCGAGTCCTGGTCCATGGCGGCCTCCTGTGTGGGATGACCTTGACGACTCCCCACCACGGCGTGTGGTTCCGCCGTGTCGCGCACTTCCTTCCGGGGTGGCCAGGGATGCCTCGGCGCCTGAGGGACCAGTCCGCGCATTCGCCGGTCACGCGGACGGCAGTCGGGGACGATGAGTGGGTGAACGCCCCCGTGATCGACGTCCGCGGCCTGCACGTCCGCTTCGGCGAGGTGGAGGCGGTCGCCGGCATCGACCTGCAGGCCGAGGCCGGCCACGCGACCGCCCTCCTGGGGCGCAACGGCGCGGGCAAGTCGACCACCATGCGCGTCCTGGCCGGGGTCGTCCCGCCCACCGCCGGATCGGTCGTCGTGGACGGCGTCGACGTGGCCCGCGACCCGGTCGGGGTCAAGCGCCGCGTCGGCTACTGCCCCGACGTCGGTGGCCTCGTCCCGCGTGCCACCCCGTGGGAGCACCTCCAGCTCGCCGCCCGCCTGCGCCGCCTCGGCGACTGGGAGGTCCGGGCCCGCGACCTGCTCGAGCGCTTCGAGCTCGGCGACGTCGCGCACCGCGTGACCAGCGGTTTCAGCCACGGCATGGGCCGGCGGCTCTCGGTGGTCCTCGCCGCCCTCCACGAGCCCGACGTGCTGCTGCTCGACGAGCCCTTCGACGCCGTCGACCCGCTCGGGGTCGAGGCCACCCTGGCCGTCATCGAGGACGCCCGCGCCCGCGGCGCCTGCGTCCTCGTCTCCACCCACCTGCGCGACCTCGCCATGCAGGCCTGCAGCACCGCGGTGGTGCTGCGCGGCGGCGCCCAGGTCGCGGCGATGGGTGCCCACGAGCTGAGCGGGGAGGCCGGCGCCGATGCCTACCGCGCGCTCCTCGACTGACTCCTGGGTCGACGCCCTGGTCGATCTCCGGCACCTTCTGGGCTTCCGTGCCGCGACCGTACGACGCCCGCACGCCACCGCCGTCGCCGTCGGCGTCCTGCTCGCGGTCACGCTCGCATCGTCCGTCGGACCCCTGGGGGTCGACGGGGCAGGGGGGCCGACCCTCCTCGACGACCACCTCGCTGCGATGCTCGCCGGTTTCCTCACCCTGGCGATCGCCTCGGCCATGGCCTCCGGGGGCGGTCGTGAGCTGGTGCCGCGCGAGCAGGCAGCGATCCATCCCATCAGTCACCGCGTCGAGCACCTTGGTGCGCTGGTCCTCTCCCCACTCAACTTCGCGTGGCTCCTCCAGGCGTGGCTGCTCCTCGGTGTCACCGCCCGCATCACCGGCACCGACGGATGGCTGGGCGGGCAGGCGGTCGCCGCCACGTGGATCGTCTGTGCGACGGCACTGGCCCAGGTGGTCGGCTGGCTGGTCGAGACCGTCCGCCGCACCCCGCACGGCGTGACGGCCATCCGGGTGCTGGCCGTCGCACTCGCGGTGGTCGGCGTCGGTCTGCAGGCCACCCACCGGCTGCTGCCCCTGCTCGGCTCCTCGCCGACCCGCTTCCTCGCGGACGCCATCACCCGGGGCGACGGCGCCCTGCCGGTGGTCCTGGCGCTGGTCCTCCTGGGGGCGGTCGCGGTCCTCGCGGGTGCGGTGCCGGCGGGCATCGCGCTGCGGCGTACCCCTCGCGAGGAGCTCAAGGTCGAGTCGGGCAGCCACCCGGCCCGGCCGCTCCCGGCCAGTGACCTGGCCGTGCTGCGACGGATCGACCGCGGGTCGGTGTGGCGCTCGGTCCCGATGCGACGCGGCCTCGTGGTGCTGGCGCTCGGTCCCGGCCTGGTGGCCCTGGCCGGCGGCATGGACTGGACCCAGGTGCTGGTGCTGCCGGCGCTGGTGGTGAGCGGCGGTGCGCTGCTCTTCGGCGTCAACGCCTGGTGCCTCGACGGGCGCGGTGCGCTGTGGCGCGAGAGCCTGCCGGTCGAGCCGGGGACCGTGTTCGCCGCCCGGGCGCTCACCCTGGCCGAGTGGCTCGGGTCCGCCGCCGTCGTCACCATCGCCCTCGCCGCCCTGCGGGCGGGTGTCCCCAGCGCCACCGAGCTGCTCGCCCTGGTGACCACGATGGCCGTGGTGACCCTCCAGGTGGTGGCGGTGTCCCTGTCGTGGTCGGGACGGCGCCCCTTCCCGGTGCAGCTGTCCTCCGCGCGAGCCACCCCGGCCCCGCCGATCGTGATGGTCGGCTACTCGGCCCGGCTCGCGGTGAGCACGACCCTGACCGCGATGCTCTTCTCCGCGGCGGCCCAGACGCCGGTGTGGTGGCTGGTGCCGGCGATGGCCGTGCCGTTCGTGCTCTGGTCGTGGGTCCGCCTGCGCCGCGCCCGACGCCGCTGGGTGGACGCGCCGCAGCGGGCTCGCGTGGTCATGGCCGTCGCCGCCTGAGGCCGCGACCGGCCGACCCGCTCAGCTACGGGGGACCGACAGCACCGAGCACTCGGACTGCGCGACGCTCATCTCGCCGACGGCGGGGTCCTCGAAGTGGGCCGTCAGCGTGGAGACCGAGGCGTCGCGGATGGTGTCGTCGTCGAGGCGACCGTCGAGGCACGCGGCGTACGCCTCGGCGTCGAGACGGCCCCGGGTGAGCCTCTCCTGGGCCTCGGTCGACTCCGCGACGAAGTCGGTGCAGGTCATCTGCGCCTCGGTCCAGGCGACCGCGAGCGTCCGATCGAGGGTGGCGGCCTTGTCCTTCGGACGGAAGGAGGCGTCGAGCACGCCGCCGTCGCGCAGCTCCTCGGGCGTGACCCGGCCGAGGAGGTCGTCGGCGAAGCACTCGGCCGCCCTGGTGTCGTCGGCGGACGCCCGGTCGCCGGCGTACAGGTCGACGAGCCCACCCCGCACCTTCGCGGGGGAGGCCGCCGAGGAGCTCGTGGTGTCGGCCTCGGCCTCGGCGGCGCAGCCGGTCAGTCCCGGCAGGGACACCGCGGCGAGCAGGAGGAGCGCGGTCAGGCGTCCGGGTCGCATGTGCACGCGCATCGGGTGATCCCCTCAGTGGTGACCGCCCCGCGGCCGTCTGGTTCGCAGCCTAGTGACGACCGCGGGGAGCGGCTCACCCCTGGGGCTGCCGGATGACGATGGTGCCCATCACCTTGTCGGAGAAGGTCTGGCGCTTGGCGTCCCACAGCGGCCACAGGTAGCCGATGTTGCACAGGACGCTGTCCAGGACGTGCGCGATCTGCCGCACGAACGACAGGCCGGGACCCACGGGTTGCCCCGTCTCCTCCTTGACCAGCTTGATGCCCATCACGCCCTTGCCGATCGTGTAGCCGGTCCGGCCCTGGCGGAACACGATGTTCCAGATCGAGAAGGCGATGACGAGCAGCGCGCCGAGCGCGACCAGCGCGAAGGCCATGCCGCCACCCTCCGGCATCGTCGACGTCGTCACGCCGGTGACCGGGTCGGTCGTCGTCTCGATGTTGGACACCGCCACGACCACCCCGATCAGGCCGGGGACGTAGGCGAGGAGGGCGAGCAGGCCGTCGATGAGGTACGCCGCCACCCGCTGGATCCAGGAGGCGTACGGCGGCGTGAAGCCGGCCTGCGGCGCGCCGTACCCGCCCTGCGCGTGGGCGGAGCCCTGGTCGTACGGGTTCTGGGTGTACGGATCCTGGCCGTAGGCCTCGGACGGCGGGTTGCCGTAGTTCGACATGGGTGTCTCCCCCTGGTGGGTGTGGCCCGCGGTCGCGTCCGCGGGACGGTCGGGCGGCCCCTCGGGCGGGGTCGCCCCGGTGTCCTGCCCATCCGTGCCGCGCCGAAACCCCGCGCCGACAGGGCAGTTCGGTCGCGCTGGAACGTGCCGACCGGGCGGTTCGGTCGCGCTGGAACGTGCCGACCGGGCGGTTCGGTGCAGGTGGTGAGAGCACGGGGTACGACGGCCGCATCGCTCGGGTGCCGGCGAGCAGCGTCGTACGTCGAATCCGCTCGTCATCTGCGCCCGGAAGGGGGGAGCTCGGCCGGATCCAGCGGTACGGAAGTGCCCGCTCGGCCGGATCCAGCGGTACGGAAGTGCCCGCTCGGCAGAAAAAGTCAGGCTTGACTGTTTGTTGTTGAGGACCGACGATGGTCGGGTGACCCCCCCGTCCGCGCCCATCGCCCGGGTGCCCCAGCAGGAGCGCACCCGGGCGATGCGGCTGCGGCTGCTGGAGGCGACCGTCGAGTGCCTGGTCGAGCGCGGGTTCACCGGGACCTCCACGACGCTGGTCTCCGAGCGGGCCGGGGTGAGCCGCGGGGCCCAGCTCCACCACTTCCCGACCAAGAACGACCTGGTCGTGGCCGCCGTCGCGCACCTCACGGAGATCCGGGGCGCCGAGCTGCAGGCGGCCGTGGACCACCTGCCGCGCGGACGGCGTCGTACGCGCTCGGTCCTGGCGGTGCTCGGCGACCACTTCAGCTCACCGGTCTTCGCCGCGGCCCTCGAGCTGTGGGTCGCCGCCCGCACCGACGAGGCGCTGTACGCCGCCGTCGCACCCCTCGAGCAGCGCGTCGGCCGGGAGACGCACCGCCTCACCGTGGAGGCGCTCGGCGCCGACGAGACGCGACCCGGCGTGCGCGAGCTCGTGCAGGCCACCCTGGACCTCGTGCGCGGGCTCGGTCTCGCCAACACCATCTCCGACGACGCCCGTCGGCGTCGCCGCATCCTCGACCACTGGGCCGACGTGCTCGACCGGGAACTCGCATGACGCCGACGCCGGGTTCCGAGACTCGCTCCGCTCGCACCTCAACCAACGAAGGGTCGATGGCATGACCGACCTGCTCCGCACCGTCCTGACCGACCTCGCCGCCGAGGGGGACCGACTCGACGCGCTGGTCGCCGACCTCGACGAGGCCGGCTGGTCCACCCCGACGCCGGCCTCCGGGTGGGACGTCGCCACCCAGGTCGGGCACCTGGCGTGGACCGACGAGGTCGCGACGCTCGCGGCCCGGGCCGGTACGCCGGAGGGCAAGGCCGCGTGGGACGAGGTGGTGATCGCGGCCATCGGCGACCCGGACGGGTTCGTCGATGCGAGCGCGCTCGAGATCGGCCGCGACCCCGACCTCCTCGACCGCTGGCGGCAGGGCCRCAAGGCGCTCGCCGCCGCGCTCGCCGAGGTGCCCGGCGGGGAAGAACTGCCGTGGTTCGGGCCCCCGATGTCGCCGACCTCGATGGCGACCGCACGGTTCATGGAGACCTGGGCACACGGCCTCGACGTCCACGAGGCGCTGGGCGTCGATCCCGAGGACTCGACGCGGATCCGGCACGTCGCCCACCTCGGCGTACGCACCCGCAACTTCGCCTTCGCCACCCGCGGCCTCGACGTGCCGGTCGAGGAGTTCCGCATCGACCTCGCCGCCCCCGACGGCGACGTGTGGTCGTGGGGACCCGACGACGCCACCCAGACGGTCACCGGCTCGGCCGGCGACTTCTGCCGGCTGGTCACCCAGCGCGTCCACCGCGGCGACACCGACCTCGTGGCCACCGGYCCCGACGCCGACCGGTGGCTCGACATCGCCCAGGCCTTCGCCGGCCCGCCCGGCGAGGGGAGGGGCGCACGGTGAGCGACGTGCTGCGGATCGGCAACTGCTCCGGCTTCTACGGCGACCGCCTGACGGCGATGCGCGAGATGCTCGAGGGCGGTCCCCTCGACGTGCTGACGGGTGACTACCTCGCCGAGCTGACCATGCTCATCCTCGGCCGCGACACGATGAAGGACCCCGACCTCGGCTACGCACGAACCTTCGTCCGCCAGGCCGAGGACTGCCTCGGCCTCGCCCTCGAGCGGGGGGTGCGGATCGTCGCCAACGCCGGCGGCCTCAACCCGGCCGGGCTGGCCGACCGGCTCCGCGAGGTCGCCCAGGGGCTCGGCCTCGACCCCGCGATCGCCCACGTCGAGGGGAGGG
>NZ_JBFUMD010000213.1:0-6209 GCF_054049555.1 Nocardioides sp. P5_C9_2 | reverse complement strand
CGTCGAGGTCGACCGGAAGGTCGACGGAGGCGACGCCGTCGGGCAGGAGGACCGACGTGGTCGCGCCGACCGGCAGCCGCGAGGGAGCCGGCTCGGGATCGGGGTCCGGGGTGGGGTCGGGCGTCGGGTCAGGGGTGGGGTCGGGCGTCGGGTCCGGGGTCGGGTCCGGCGTCGGGTCCGGGGTCGGGTCCGGCGTCGGGTCAGGCGTCGGGTCCGGGGTCGGGTCCGGCGTCGGGTCAGGCGTCGGGTCCGGCGTGGGGGCGGGCTGTGGGGCGGGCTGCGGGGTGGGGGCCAGGGCGGGGGCCGCGACCGCCACGGTCGTCGACCGGGCCTCCAGCCGAGCACCCGACGGCGGCGCGAGGTAGCGGACCTGGTCCCCGTCCCGGCTCGCGAAGGTGTCGCTCCACCGACCGTCGGGACCGATCCGCGTCGTGCCGGTCGTGGCCCAGGTCCCGTCCGTTCCGCGCACCTCCCGGTGCAGCACGACCCCCGCCAGCCGGCCCGAGGAGCCGGCCACCGACGTCGTGGCGGCGCCCCCCGTCGCGGGCGCGTGGGAGGCCGAGTCCACCGTCACCGTCGGCTGCCAGGACACGCGCACGGACACGGCGGCAGACCGGCCGGCACGTCCGCGTCGGCCGGGCTCGCGGAGTCGGTACCGCTGGTCGCCGTCGGGCGGGACCAGCCGGAACCGGACGGCGCCGCGGACCGTGCTCCGCTGCGCAGCGACGGCGCGCCAGGCCGACGGCGTACGCCGTTGCAGGACCACGCGCGTGCGCGACCCGGTCATCGTCCCCCGCAGGACCACCGCGGTGCCCGAGGCGACGCTCCCCCGGGCCGCGGAGAGCTGCGGACGATCGACAGCGCCCGCCGGGGGCGCGCCCAGGCCCAGCCCGCCCAGGACCAGCAGCAGCACGACAACACGGTGCATCGACGKTCCCCCTCGCGCCGGTGCCCCCGCGGCCGTGACGCTGGCGCATTCCACCACGGACGGGGCAGCCCGACAAGGACCCCGAGGAGGGCGCTCAGCCGTCGAGGACGGCGCGAAGGCGTGCCGCGTGGTCGGCGGCCTCGCCGTCGGCGTACTTCGTTCGGGGCCAGAAGAAGCCGCGCAGCCCGTCGCCCTTGGTGCGGGGCACGACGTGCAGGTGCAGGTGCGGGACGGACTGGCTGACCGTGTTGTTCATGGCGACGAAGGAGCCCTGCGCGCCGAGCGCCTCCTTGACCGCGCCCGCGAGGTCCTGGGCGGCGGCGAGGAAGCCGTCGCGCAGCGGGGCCGGCAGGTCCGGGAGGGTCTCGACGTGCTCGCGGGGCACGAGCAGCACGTGTCCCTTGAAGACCGGGCGGGCGTCGAGGAACCCCACGAAGTCGTCGCGCTCCAGCACGAGCTCGGCGGGGACGGCCCCCGAGACGATCCCGCAGAACACGCAGTCGGCCATGCGGCGGAGGATAGCGGCCCGGACGCACAGCCGACCGGGCACTACGTTGGCCGGCATGACCCCTGGCGCCTCGACCTTCCACCTCGTACCCACGCGGGACGACCGCGTGATCGAGGTGCTCACCGGCGGCGATCCCGACGGCTTCGCGCTGCTCCACCACGGCGGCTCGCCCTCGGCGGCCGCGGAGTACGCGCCCCTCGACGCCGTCGCCTCGAGCCTCGGCCTGCGACTGGTCACCTACTCCCGCCCCGGCTACGGCGCCTCGACGCCGCGACCGGAGCCCGGACGCTACGTCGATGACGTGGAGGAGTCCCTCGCCGTCCTCGACCACTTGGGGATCGACGAGTTCCTCACCCTGGGCTGGTCGGGCGGCGGGCCGCGGGCGCTCGCCTGCGCGGCGCTGCTGCCTGACCGCTGCCGCGGCGCCGTGTCGCTCGCCGGTGTCGCGCCGTACGACGCCGACGACCTGGACTGGTTCGCCGGGATGGCGGAGGAGAACCACGAGGAGTACCGCGCCGCCGAGGCCGGGCCCGAGGCCTACGAGTCGTTCCTGGACGCGAGCTTCACGCCGATCCTGCAGGCGACACCGGCGGAGCTGACCGAGGCCCTGGGCGGCCTGGTGACCCCCGTCGACCGGGAGGCGCTCACCGAGGAGATGTCCGACTGGCTGGCCCGCACCTTCCGCCGGGCCGGAGCCCAGGGGACGCGAGGCGTCCGCGACGACGGCCTCGCCGCCGTCAGCCCGTGGGGCTTCGACCTGAGCGAGATCGCCGTGCCGGTGGCCATCTGGCAGGGCCGGCAGGACGCCATGGTGCCCTTCGCCCACGGCGAGTGGCTCGCCGCGCGCGTCCCGGGAGCGGAGGCGCACCTCCTGGACTGCGAGGGCCACATCTCGCTCGTCCACCGCCTCGACGAGGTGCTCGGCGACCTGCGGCGGCTGGCCGGTCTCCAGGCGGGCGGCGGGTCAGTCATCGCACCCTGACGCGTTGGATGTGGGATCGGTGTCACCAGGTGGCACCGATCCCACACCCAAGCGAGTCGCAGACCTCGTTGACCTCGCGCGACCGTCGTCAGGACGTGAGCAGTCCGACGACCTTCTGCGCGGCCTCGGTGCTGGACGCCGGGTTCTGGCCGGTCACCAGGTTGTCGTCCACGACCACGAAGGGGGCCCACGCCTCTCCCGAGGAGAAGGTCGCGCCGGCCTCGCGCAGACGGGACTCCAGCAGCCAGGGCGCCTTGTCGGCGAGCCCGGCCTGCTCCTCCTCTGCGTCGGTGAAGGCGGTCAGGTTTCGCCCGGCGAACAGCCAGGAGCCGTCGGCGCGCCTGGCCGGCAGGAGACCGGCCGGGCCGTGGCAGACCGAGGAGACGATCTTGCCGCCGTCGAGCATGGTCACGAGGATGCGACCGAGGTCGTCGCTGACGGCGAGGTCCTCCATCGGGCCGTGGCCGCCGGGCACGAAGACGGCGTCGTAGGAGGTGAGGTCGACGTCGGCGAGGACCAGGGTCGACTCGAGCCGGCCGGCGAGGTCGTCCAGGGCCTTGCGCTGCTTTGCCGACTCCTCCTCGCCGATGGTGTCCGGGGCGAGGCTGCCCTCGTCCACCACGGGAGTCCTGCCCTCCGGGCTGGCGAGGTCGACGTCGATCCCGGCATCGGAGAACACCTGCAGCGGGGACAGCAGCTCCTCGGCCCAGAAGCCGGTCGGGTGCAAGGTCTCGTCGGTGAGGGTCCAGTGGTCGGAACCGGTCAGGACGATCAAGATCTTCGGCACGGCAGTACTCCTCGGGGCGCGGGGGTGTCGGCGCCGGGCGGCGCCGCCTCACGACGCTACCCAGCCGGGACGCCCGGCTCAATCGCCGCCGTCCGGGCGCACGACGCACGCGAGCCGCCCCGAGGAGTCTCGGGGCGGCTCGCGTGAAGAGGGCTGGCTGGTGGTGGGGTGTTCGTGGATTGGAGAACCCGCAGGTCAGGTGCACCAATCTGCGAAGCCCTGGACAGTCCCGCACCCCCTGTGCGAAGAATCAGCACCCACGACCGAAGCACCAGCGTGTGGCAGGGCCTGCTCGCCTTTACGTGGAGTCGCTACTCGAGTTGGAACCAAACCCCGCAACCTTCGGTGTCGAAGGAGTAGTCGCTCGGGGCGATGGTGACGGTGAGCTCGTGCGCCCGGCCTTGCTTCGCGCCACCTTGTGCGATCGGGCGGTCGGACGCGTTGCGCCGCGACCAGATGCACGGGAAGACCCCCCCTGCGGTGAAGGTTCGGTACGTGCCGGGTTCAACGTCCTGACCGACGATGAAGGTGTCGTTGCCACGGATGGTCTCGCCGTTCATGATCTGCTGATTGAAACCCGCTTGGACCGCGATCCGCTTTCTCATGGCTGCGGCGTTGGGGTGATCGGGGCACAAGAGCAGCATGGTTTGGGCTTCCTCGACCAAATTGGGCGCGCTTGGGTAGTCCTTCAGCAGATCGGGGGTGTCGTGCTCGACGCACTGGACGTAGACATTCGACAGCGTTGAGCGCTGGCGCTTGTAGATGCTGTTGCTTTCGTCGCTGTTCCAGATCGTCTGCTCGACCGCAGTGACGGGCGTGAGTTTGGGTCCACCACCGGAGTACCCCGTGTCTACCTCAGAGCACATGGCATAGTCGAGCTTTTTGTCGACGGGGATCGGCGTTGACCATGCCTCGCTGAAGTCCGGGTCCGACCGATCGATCGTGAAGGAGACAACGGAGTCCAGATCGTTTGGATCGAAGCATTCGACCGTAAGGATCTGTGCAGCCGGTTCGGTGGTCTCGGTGGTCTCGGTGGTCTCGGTGGTTTCGGTGGCGCTAGGAGTGGGCTCCTCCGTCGGCTCTGGCGTCGCTGCTGTGGGGGTCTCGTCCGGGGTTGAGGTGGATTCCACCTCGGACGGTGCCGACTCGGCTGGTGCGGCTCCTCGCCCCTCGTCCGCGCCACATGCACCCAGTGCGAGAAGTAAGGCGACAACAACGAACAGGACGGCGGGCTTCGGCCAGCTAGAAGACTTCACAGCCACATCGTTCACCATCGTCGAGCCACGGCGCGTCGAAACGGCAGACGCTGCTGCAAGGATGTGCCCAACTACTAGCCCGGAGCTAGTAAATGACCGAAGAGCCTGTGCCGGAGGAAGTCGAGCAGGACGGGGTCCTTGGGAAGACGCCTCCTCCCACGACCTGGTGCATGACCCCGGGCTCGAACTCCTTGAACTTCGACCACCGCAGGTCGGCCTGACCGGGCTGGGAGAGCGAGTCCTCCACCTCGGAGCCGGCGTTCAGAAGCCGGCGACCCAATCGGCTGGCCGGTCCGGTTGGCCTTCTTCTCGCCAGTGTCTGGAGGTCGCCGAGGCGACGGATAAACCGAAGGTAGGTGATCTGCTCGATCACATCGAGGTGGTTCGCAATGCCGCCTGACCAGAACGCGTTTTAGATGGTGCCGATCTTGCTCTTGAGCTCCCCGGTGATCTAGGTGTGCGGCACCTCCGACGCTCGCAGACAGAGCACGARAGCCGCCCCGACGGGTGTCGGAGCGGCTYTCGTTCAAGAAGGGTGCACGTGCGGTGTTTGCGGACACGGCAACGCCCAGGTCAGCGTTCGCTCTCCGCGAAGGAGCACCGGGACCTGCACCTCTGGGATGAAAATCAGCACCCATCCGGCCCCGGCCATCCGAGCCACCGGGGTCGCTTCCTAGATGGCTACAAGTCGGGAGGACAGTGCCCGCCGCGCAGACCCTCCGAGCTCCCCGGACTGGCAGACCACGGCGCGCACCTTGGTCGGCCTCCAGCGCTAACGGTGGGGACAGTGCCAGACTTGCGGCATGCCTGCAGCGGAACTAAGAAGCATCTCGCTTGACGCGTTCAAGAGCCATCACCGTCAGCAGATCTCCCTGCGCCCCGTCACGTTGTTGGTCGGACGGAACGGCAGCGGCAAGTCAAACGTGCTTGACGCTCTCTCCCTCCTCGCTCTGTTGGCCGATGAGCGCGACGTAAACGACCTCGAACGCGGAGACCAAGAGGTGGCTGGGCTGAGAGGAGGGCTGGCTGGCGCTGCACCCTTTGGGGAGGGGTTGGTTTCGGTCGGCTGCACAACCAGTTCGGAGGCCGGCCAAAGGCTCGAACTGAAAATCACCCTTGATCCRACAACATCCGAGATCGTGTCCGAGAAGCTCGTGCTCACCCGCAAGACCGGCAGCACTGCAGTACTTATTGACTCATCGCGACAGGCCCGCGGTTCAGGCATCTCCGACGCACGCGTCTACAGCGCAGGAGCCCCCCGCACCTACCACTTCCTGTCATCTCGACTTGCGACAGCACAAGCGACCACCAAGGTTCCTCAAGACTCGCAAGCGAGGAAACTAGTGGTCCAATGTTGTCTCGAAGTCCTTGGAGCCCTGAAGGGGGTCTTTCTTCTAGACCCTGCCCCCTCACTGATGCGCGACTACGTCCGAATCGGCACTGTCCCCGATCGCACAGGTCGTTCTCTGTCGGCGATGGCCTACGAGCTGCGCAACGACGACGAGGCGTGGCACCGTCTCCTCGGCCTCGTCAGAGGCTTGATCGAGACTCAGGTAGAGCAGCTGACGTTCTCCGAGGGTCGCTTGCCTGATGAACGACTCGTCGACGTGATGCTTGCACTCGACGAAAGGGCGGGCGGTAAATCATTCACGGTTCCGGCCCGGCTGATGAGCGACGGGACACTGCGTTACTTGTCCATCGTTGCCACCCTGTTGTACCTGCGACAGCCTCAGAGCACTCCCCTAGGC
>NZ_JBFUMD010000212.1:0-6210 GCF_054049555.1 Nocardioides sp. P5_C9_2 | reverse complement strand
ACTGGGCGCTGCTCAACGCCCTGGTCAACACGGCCTCCGGTGCCAGCTGGGTGTCGATCCACCACGGGGGCGGCGTCGGGATGGGCCGCTCGATCCACGCCGGCCAGGTGTGCGTCGCGGACGGCACCGAGCTCGCCGCGCAGAAGATCGAGCGGGTCCTCACCAACGACCCCGGCATGGGCGTGATCCGCCACGTCGACGCGGGCTACGACCGGGCCTCCGAGGTGGCCGCCGAGCGCGGCGTACGCATCCCGATGCAGGAGGGCTGATACCGCCGGTGGTGGGTCCGGTCAGTCGGTGATGACCGGCTCCCCGGTGACCGGGTCGGTCATCGGCGTGGTGTCTCCCGCCGTGATGCCGTTGACGACGGGGGTGATGAGCGTCTCCAGGATCAGCGCCAGCACCGCCATCAGGGCGCAGCCGACCACGATCATCGAGACGAACGCCCAGGACCACCCGTGGTTGAGCATGAAGCCGGCCACCACCGGACCCAGGATCGTGCCGCCCTGGAAGGCGCCGGCGCTCACCGCGTTGTAGCGCCCGCGCAGGTGGTCGGGCGCGAGGTCGTTGGTGATGGCCGGGATGGTCGGCTGGAGGAGCGTCTCGCCGAGGGCGAAGACGGCGTTGAAGGCCAGCACGCCCACGGCCGCGGCGACGGTGCCGGGCACGAGGCCGGTCAGGCCGAGCACGAGCCACGCCAGTGACCACAGTGCCGTCATCACCAGCAGCACCCGGGTGCGTCGGTGGCCGCTGATCCGGCGCAGCACGACGAACTGGAGCAGCACGATGGTGGCGGTGTTGACGGCGAAGCCGAAGCCGATCACCCGCGTGGAGACCTCGCTGACCGTCCGGGCGAACGCCGGCAGGCCGGCCTCGATCTGTCCGTAGCCGACGAAGGTGGCCAGGAAGGTCAGCGCGGTGAGCCACAGGACGGCCGGCTGGCGCACGATCGCGAGGTAGGACCCGGCCGCGGGGTCCTCGTCGTCGGGGCGCTCGGCGCGACCGTGGACGTGGCGCAGCGGTCCCAGCAGCATCGCGATCGGCACGAGCATGCAGGCGGCGTCCGCCAGGAAGATCGCGCTGAAGGTCGCGGGGTCGCTGACGTCGGCGTAGAACCCGCCGATGATGCCGCCGGTGCCGATGCCGAGGTTGACGAGCGCGAAGTTGATCCCGAAGTACTGCTGGCGGGTCTCGCCGGTCGTGACCGCGGCGACGAGGGCGTTGAAGGCCGGCCAGGAGACGCCGAAGTTGAAGCCGAGGAACGCGAAGCCGACCAGGAACTCGGCCGGCGACGTGGCGAAGGCGATGACCGCGCACCCGACCACCTGGGCGCTGGTCGAGAACAGCAGCATCCGCCGGGCGCCCAGCCGGTCGACGAGCGCGCCGCCGGGCCCGGTGACCGCCAGCGCGACGACGGCGATGAAGGCCATCAGCAGGCCGGCCAGGTCCAGGGAGATCCCGCGGACCTCGTGCATGTAGATGATCGTGAACGGGAGGGTCAGGCCGCGTCCGAGGGTCTGCACCACGACTGTCGACAGCAACCAGCGACCCTCCACCGGGAGGGAGCTCCAGAAGGCGCGCATGCCGGGCCGGGTCGTCGTGCTCACGGGGCGATCCTCACCCGTGGCACCGACAGTTCACCAATCCCCTCCGGACATGACAGTGGCCCGGCCCCCGAGGGGACCGGGCCACGAAAGTGTCGTGCGTCTGGTGTGGTGCTACCAGACCCGACGGCTGTTGCCGCCGATCGGCACGAAGTTGAGGATCAGGCCGACGACCAAGAGGATCGCGCCGATCGTGGTGAGGATGGAGATCTTGGCCACGAGGCCGACGATCAGAAGAATCAGGCCGAGTACGACCATGGGTGCTGCCCTCCTAAGAGGTCTCGATCTGAGACCGCCCGGTCACATTGCCCGATATCCGGACGAAATGCCAACACCCGGACGGGTACAACTAGTTCTTTCGGGTGGTGCGGGCCTGGCTCGACCGGGTCACGGTCAGGACTRCAGCGCCTCGATCGCGTCGTGGATCGACAGCGTGCGCCGGGCCGACTCGACGTGCAGCGCCTCGATGAGGCGGCCGTTGTGGGTCACCACGTGCGAGGTCCGGCCCTCCCAGGCCTGCAGGATCCCGCGCGCCGTCTCCACCGCCTGCTCGCTCGGTGCGAAGGCCGCGTTGGCGCCCTCGACCTGACCGGGGTGGATCAGCGTCTTGCCGTCGAATCCCATCTGCCGGCCCTGCGCGCACTCGGCGAGGAAGCCGTCGGCGTCCTTCACGTCGTTGTAGACACCGTCGAGGATGACCTTGCCGGTGGCCCGGGCCGCGAGCAGGGCGAGCGAGAGCCCGGCCAGGACGGGCTGGCGGCCCGGCACGTGCTCGGCGTACAGCTCCTTGACGAGGTCGTTGGTGCCCATCACCAGCACGGTGAGCCGCTCGGAGGCGGCGGCGATCTCCTCGGCGTGGAGCATYGCGTACGGCGTCTCCACCATCGCCCAGAGCGCGGTGTGCTCGGGCGCGTCGTGGGCGGTCATCGTCTCGACGAGGGAGCGCACCGCGTCCGCGCTGTCCACCTTGGGTACGACGATCGCGTCCGGCCCGGCGGCGCACGCGGCGGCCATGTCCGCGGCGTGCCACTCGGTGTCGGCGCCGTTGACCCGGATGGTCAGCTCCCGGCTGCCGTACTCCCCACCGGCGGCGGCGGCGCAGGCGGCGTCGCGGGCGGCCTCCTTGGCGTCGGGCGCGACGGCGTCCTCGAGGTCGAGGATGAGCCCGTCGCAGGGCAGCGTCTTGGCCTTCTCCAGGGCCCGCTCGTTGGAGCTGGGCATGTAGAGCACGGAGCGGCGCGGACGGAAGTCGATCTGGGATGGACGGAGGTCGGTCGTCATCGGGTCAGTCCTCGATCGTGATGGCGTCGTACTGGGCCTTGAGGCGCGGGTCGATCGCCGCGAGCTGCTCGGCGAGCTCGACCATCACCAGGCACTGCTTGAGGGAGGCATCGTCCTCCATCTTGCCGTCGAGCATGACCGCGCCCGTGCCGTCGCCCATGGCGGCGACGACCCGGCGGGCGTGTTTGATGTCGGCGGCGCTGGGCGCGAAGACGCGGTTGGCGATCTCGATCTGCGTGGGGTGCAGGCTCCACGTGCCGACGCAGCCGAGCAGGAAGGCGTTGCGGAACTGGTCCTCGCACGCGGTCGTGTCGGCGATGTCGCCGAACGGCCCGTAGTAGGGGTAGATGCCGTGCATCGCGCAGGCGTCGACCATCCGCGCGATCGTGTAGTGCCACAGGTCCTGCTGGAAGATGTCGCGGTGCGCCTCCGGCTGGTCCGGGTTGGCGTCCTGTCGCACCAGGTAGCCGGGGTGGCCGCCGCCGACGCGAGTGGTCTTCATCCGGCGGTCGGCCGCGAGGTCGGCGGGCCCGAGCGACAGGCCCTGCATGCGCGGGCTGGCCCCGCAGATCTCCTCGATGCTGGCGACGCCGCGGGCGGTCTCCAGGATCGCGTGGACCAGGATCGGGCGGTCCAGGCCCGCCTTGGCCTCGAGCTGGGCCAGCAGCCGGTCGACGTAGTGGATGTCCTCGGCGCCCTGCACCTTGGGGACCATGATCACGTCGAGCTTGTCGCCGATCTCGGAGACGAGCGTGGTGAGGTCGTCGAGCACCCACGGGCTGTCGAGGGCGTTGATCCGCGTCCACAGCTGCGTCGGGCCGCTCTGCCCTCCGAGATCGGCCGTCTCCTTCGCGATGCGCACGAGCCCGGCGCGGGCGGCCTCCTTGTTGTCGGCCTTGACGGCGTCCTCGAGGTTGCCGAGCAGGACGTCGACGGTGCCGACCATCTGCGGCACCTTGGCCGCCATCTTCGCGTTGGACGGGTCGAAGAAGTGGATCGCTCGGCTGGGTCGGGCCGGGATCTCGGTGACCGGGGTCGGGKCCCCGACGGCGAGCGGGCGGAAGAAGTCCTTGGCTGGGCGCATGGGGCGGAACCTACCGAAACCCTGTGACCAACGGGTATGACGTACTCCACTCGGACGGGCTCAGCGCCGGCGGCCGAACCACCGCCGCCGGCCGCGCTCCGGCTGGTGGGCGGCCAGGGCGGCGCGCTGGGCCTCGATGCGCGCCGTACGACGCCCGTGCCAGGCCTCGACCTCGGCCTCGACGTCGCGCTCGGGGGTGATCACCGGCGGTCCGCCGAGCAGCTGCATCCGGGCGCGGCGGACGCGCGCGTTGAAGCCCTCGAGCTCCTCCCGGACCTCGGACTCGGCGGTGATCCGGTCCAGGCGCCGCTCGAGCTCGGCGTCCTCCTTGCGCAGCTCCAGCGCGGGCGGCAGGACGCTGATCTGCTCGCGCTCGACGAGCCGCTTGACCCACCAGTCGGGGTCGGGATCGGTGCCGAGGCCCTCCAGCGGCTTGCCCGCGCCGGGCAGGTCGTCGAAGTCGCCGCGCTCGAAGGCGATCCGCAGCTGCTGCTCGACCCACTGACCCTGGTGCTGGATCCGGGCCGCCGCCGCGGACTGGCCCGTGCGGTCGTCGCGGGCACGCTCGTGCCGGCGCGGGTCGTCGTCCGGGTCCTGGTCGGTCATCTGGTCACCTCCGAGGCCCCCAGCGTAGGTCGTGGGCGGACGGGGTCGGAGGGGTCCGGTCGGCGGGTGGCCGGGCGGGCGGCCCTGGTGCCACACTCGAGCGATGAGCACGCTCCGCACCGAGCGGATCGACAAACGTGTCCGCGGCCGGCTCGGCGACGCCGTGGTCGTCGAGACCCAGGACCCGCTGCTGGTCTGGCAGCCCGGGTTCCCGCCGGTCTACGGGTTCGCCCGCGACGAGGTGACCGACGGAGCGCTCCGGCCGGCGAGCGGGACGTCGTACGACGGGTCCTTCTTCTTCCGACCGCACCTGCCGGTGGCGCAGTGGTACGACGTGGTGGCCGGGGACGACGTCGTCGAGTGCGGCGCCTGGACGCTCGAGGACCTCCCGGACCGGGTGCTGCTGACGTGGGAGCCCGGCCGGCTGGCCTGGACCGAGGAGGACGAGGCGGTCTCCCTGCACCCGCGGGACCCGCACAAGCGGGTGGAGACCCTGCGGAGCTCGCGCCACGTCGAGGTGCTGGTCGGCGACACGGCGGTGGCGACCAGCGACCGGCCGGTGCTGCTGCTCGAGACGGACCTGCCGACGCGCTACTACCTGCCCCGCGAGGACGTCCGGCTCGACCTGCTCACGCCGACGGACAACGTCTCGGCCTGCCCCTACAAGGGGACCGCGCACGCCTACTGGACCTTCGCGGGTCCACCCGAGGTGCGCAACGTCGCGTGGTCCTACGCGGCACCGTTGCCGGCCGTCGACGCCATCCGCGACCGGATCTGCTTCTACAACGAGCTCGTCGACCTGCGGGTGGACGGCGTCCTGCTGGAGCGGCCRGAGTCGCCGTTCAGCCGGGCGGAGCAACGACCGGGCGGGGAGTGAGGCGAACTCGCTCGCTGTGGCGGCGCGCACGTCCGTAGGCTCCGCGCATGGCTCCCCCCGCTGCGCCCGCTCCACCCGTGGCGTCCGTGCTCTCCGTCAACGTCGGCTCGCCCGCCCCGCGCAGCGGGAAGAAGACGCCGACCGGCATCGGCAAGGTCCCGGTCGACCGGATCGAGGTCGCGGACCCGGGCCCCAAGCGGCGCGGCCCCGACGGGGAGGGCTTCTCGGGCGTCGCGGGCGACTTCGTGGGGAGCGGGCGCCACCACGGCGGGAGCGACCAGGCGGTCTACGCGTGCGCCCGCGAGGAGCTCGACCACTGGGGACGAGAGCTCGGGCGCGAGCTGCCCGACGGCATGTTCGGCGAGAACCTCACGACCGTCGGGATCGACGTCGACGCCTCGGAGTACGGCGACGTGTGGACGGTCGGCGGTGCCGTGCTGCGGGTCAGCGCGCCTCGGGTGCCGTGCGCGACGTTCGCCCTGCGGATGGGGGAGCGGGCCTGGGTGCGGCGCTTCGCCGAGCGCGGTCGGGCCGGCACCTACCTCGCCGTGCTCGAGCCGGGCACGATTCGGCCCGGCGACACCATCACCGTCCGGCGCTCCGGGTCCGGCCTGGCCGTCCCGACGCTGCTCAGGGCCTGGATGGGCGACGCGGACGCGGCCCGTGAGGCGCTCGGCCACGACGACCTCGACGAGGAGAGCCGCGCGTACTTCACCCGGCTGCTCGCCCGGCGCTCCTGAACGCGGTTCTCGGGGTAG
>NZ_JBFUMD010000211.1:0-6222 GCF_054049555.1 Nocardioides sp. P5_C9_2 | reverse complement strand
CGCCTGGACGACCCCGCAGGCGCTGCGCGTGCTCGACGCCGCCGGCTGCGACGTGATCCTGGTCGAGACGGTCGGCGTGGGGCAGAGCGAGGTCGAGGTCGCCGGCCTCGCCGACACCACGCTGGTGCTGCTCGCCCCCGGCATGGGGGACGGGATCCAGGCCGCCAAGGCGGGGATCCTGGAGATCGGTGACGTCTACGTCGTCAACAAGGCGGACCGTGACGGCGCCGACCGGGTCCGCCGGGACCTGCGCTCGATGCTGGCGCTCGCAGCCCGCCCCGAGGGTGGGTGGAAGCCGCCGGTGGTGGGCACCGTCGCGTCCCGGGGAGAGGGCCTCGACGGCGTGGTCGCGGAGATCGACCGGCACCGCGCGTGGCTGGAGTCGAGCGGCGAGCTGGAGCGGCGTCGTACCCGTCGGGCGCGCGGTGAGATCGAGGCGATCGCCGTCACCGCGCTGCGGGCGCGGTGGGGCGACGTCCACGGGCGCTTCGAGCTCGACGGGCTGGCGGCCGCCGTCRTCGCGGGGGAGTCGGACCCGTACGCCGCCGCCGACGCGCTGCTCGCCGGCACCGGGACCGGGTAGCTCTTCGGCCAAAGCGGTCACACGCGGGTCCGAGTCCTCCTATCTTCGCGGTCATGAAGCTCCTCCACACCGCACTCGGCCTGGCCGTCGGCTCGCTGGTCGTGACCCTGGCCGCGGCGACCCCGACCGCGGCGACCCCGGACGGGGCCTCCAGCGCGCGCGACGCCGGCCTCGGCCGGCTCGCCGCCAAGGGCGGGTCGCTGACCTTCTCCCCGTCCGCCTACGTCGGCGGGCAGGCGGTCGGCTTCAGCGGCAGCCTGGGCGTGAGCGGCACGCGGAGGATCACGCTGCAGCAGCACATGAACCGTCCGGGCGACCAGTGGTTCGCGGTGCGCGGCTTCTCCGGAACGACGGCCGCCGACGGCAGCTTCCGCTTCTCCTTCCCCGCCCCGGCCATGCTCGGCATCCGCTACCGGGTGGCGGCGAAGGGCGGGATCACCACCCCGCCCGTGAGCTTCCGGGCCAAGGGCCAGGACCTCACGATGTGGGTCGCCGGGCTGGACCCGACCGCGGCGCGTGCCCCCGGGCAGCCGGTGGCCGGCGTGCCGTTCACCCTCGCGGTGGACACCACGCCCAGCCTCGTACGCCGCCCCGAGACGATCGGCCTGCCCGTCTTCGCCGGGCGCACCCTCACCCTCCAGCGGCGCCTCGACGGCGACAGCTGGGAGACCCTCGGCACCTCGGTGGTGCTGCCCGACGGGATGGGCTACTTCCCGAGCGTGACGTCCGCGGCCGGCACGGTCGTCTACCGGGTGCGCCAGGAGGACCTCCTCACCGGCGGCCACCGGATCGGCTGGATGCAGACCTTCCCGACCTACGTCACCGTGCTCGACCCGGGTCAGGTGCTCCCGCCGCTGCCGCTCGCCCGTCGCCAGGACACCGGGTCGGCGGCGACGCCTGCCGCGGCCCGTCGGTCGTCCGGGGCGGCCAGCGCGACGGCGAGCAGCCGCTACGGGTGGTACCCGACCCTCTGGGACTACACCTGGGAGGCCGGCCAGTCGCTGACCAGCCCGCCCGACGTGGGCTCGGTCCGCACCGGCTGGTGGCAGGACTACGCCGACGGCGCCGGCCGGATCAGCCGCCAGAACGGCGGCCTCTACCTCGACAGCCAGCGCAACAACGCGGGCGGTCCCGGGGACTTCGGGACGACCCGCGCCACGCTCACCGGCGCCGGCCGGGCCTACGGCAGGTGGGAGGCGCGCCTGCGGCTCAAGAGCGCCGAGGCCACCGCCCAGGACTTCCAGGTGCTTGTCGAGCTGGTGCCCGAACGGGTCGGGGACTACTCCTGCGGACGCCGCAACATCACCCTTGCCCAGGTGGCCGCGCACAGCGGCACGATGACCTTCGGTGCGAAGGCCGACACCCGGCAGTGGACCGGCAGCCGCTCGATCCCGAGCCTGGTCCACACCTCGCCGGCAGTCGCGGTCGAGGTCGCCCAGGACCACATCACGTGGTTCTGGGACGGCAAGCCGATCGGCACCGTCAAGGACCGGGCCGCCGTCACCGACGTGCCCATGACGCTCCGCTTCAGCATGGTGGGCGACCAGACCACCGAGTACAACCAGACCGGCGTGGTCTCGGACTGGCAGCGGGGCTTCGCGATCGAGAGCGGCAAGCAGGTGCGCTCCGGGCCGGCCCTGCGCCCCGCCGCCCTGACCACCTGCGAGTCGTGAGGCGGGGCGCACCGAACACTGCGCGCCTCCGTCGTGACGGCCCGACCGGCTGGTAGGAACGTCCGGTCCCCCGCCGTCCCTACGAGGAGTTGTCCCGATGAGCGCCAAGAAGGCGATCCTCGCCCTGGTGGTCGTGCTTCTCGGCTTCTGGATGTTCACCGACCCCAACGGACTCGCGGACGCCGCGACCGCCGGCGTCGGCAAGACGGCGGAGCTGGCCCAGCAGCTGTTCACCGCGGTCATCGACTTCGTGGGCGCCCTGACGTGATCTCCCACGCGGCGCGAGGCTGAGCGGTGCGCGGGCTCCTCGATCCCCGTATCCGCCGGCACCTGCTGCGCGACATCCGGTACGTCGGTCGCCCCGACCACCGCGACCTGTCCATCCAGCGGGTCGTCCAGCGCTCCGGCCTGCGCGGACCGCGCGTGGCCAACTGAGACGACCGCGATGGACGAGCGCCTCGACGAGCTCGTGCTCAGGGCGGTGGAGCAGGTCCCCCGGGGGCAGGTGGTGTCCTACGGCGACCTCGGCCACGTCGTCGGCATCGGCCCGCGGCGGGTCGGGTCGGTCCTGAGCCGTCACGGGGCCGGGGTCGCGTGGTGGCGGGTGACGAACGCGTCGGGCGGATTCCCTCCCGACCTGCTGGACGAGGCCCGACCCCACTGGCTGGAGGAGGGGATCCGCCTTCGCGAGTCGGGTCGCGGGTGCCGGATCGACGAGCATCGCGCGGACCTCGACGAGCTCGCCCTGCGATGGCGGGTCGCGGCGGCGGACGTGCTCGGGGAGGAGTGAGCGGGCTCACCGGAATGGAAATGCACGCTAGTGCAACTTTGCGCTAGAGTGCAGATATGGCGACCTCCTGTGACCACCTCCCGGGCAGCGGACTGCGCGCGGCCAAGAAGCAGCGGACCCGCGAGGCCCTGGGCCGCGCGGCCATCGACATCGTCTCCGCCGAGGGCATCGACGCCCTCACCGCGGAGCGCATCGCCGCCGACGCTGGGGTCTCGCGACGCACCCTGTTCAACTACTTCGCCACCGTCGAGGACGTGCTGACGGCCTCCATCGAGGACGTGACCACCGACACGCTCGCGGTCTTCGTCGCGCGCCCGTCGGACGAGCCGCTGCGGCGCTCGGTCACCGCCGTCCTCGAGGGGCTGCTGGACGAGCCCGTCTTCACCCAGGCCTGCGTCCTCGAGCGTGCCGCCGTCGCCTCGCCGGCCACTCGCCGCTTCCTGCGCGAGTTCGCCGACGGCCAGGTCGACGCCTTCGAGCAGGGTCTGTGGGACCGGATCGGCCCGGACGCCGACCCGGTGTACGTCGCGGCGCTGGCCGCCGCCATCGGCGCGATCCTCTCGCGGATGACCCGACTGCTCGTGACCGAGATGCCCGAGGCAGACCCCGACGACCCGGCCGTGGCACGTCGCCACCACACCGTCATCCGCAGGTCCTTCGACCTGCTCTTCGCCGGCTTCGACGAGTCCGGCGCCGTACGCCCCCCTGACCCTGCGGCCCACCCCGCGCCCGCCACCGCCTCCAAGGACAACTGATCGTGGCCTCCCTCCTCTACCGGCTCGGCAGCACCGCTGCCCGCCGTCCGCTCGCCTTCGTCCTCGCCTGGGTCCTGATCCTCGGCACCGTCGTGGGGGCGATGGTCTCGCTCCAGAAGCCGCTGACCAACGAGTTCGAGCTGCCGGACAGCGAGTTCGCGCAGGTGCTCGACGACCTCGGGCAGCAGATCCCCGAGGTGGCCGGGGGCTCCGGCACCGTGGTCCTGCACTCCGAGGACGGCTTCACCCGGGCCCAGCGCGATGCGATCGACGCGACGTTGGCCGACTGGGAGCAGCTCCCGCACGTCACCGGCACGGTGGACCCCTTCGCCACCCAGGCCGAGCTCGACAGCAGCGACGCCGACCTGCGCCGGGGGCGCGAGCAGCTGCTCGACGGCCGCCGCGAGTACGACCAGGGCGCGCGCCGCCTCCAGCAGCTGCGCTGGCTCGTCGGTGAGGGCGAGCGCGACATCGCCCGGCTCCAGCGCACCGACCCCGACAACGCCACGCTGCCCGCCCGGATCGAGGGTCAGGCCGAGCTGGTGGCGACCCTCGCCGACGGCGGGACCGGGTTGTCCGACGCGCGCCAGCAGCTCGAGGAGGGCGAGCAGCGGTACACCGACGGCGCCACGCTGCGCGGTCTCGGCGACGGCGTACGCCTCGTCAGCGAGGACGGCACCACCGCCCTCGTCCAGATCCGTTTCGACTCCAGCATGCAGGAGATCTCGCCCGACGACCTCGCCCTCGTGCCCGAGGCCGGCGCGCAGCTGGCCGACGCCGGCGTCGAGGCCGACTACGGCCAGGAGCTGGTCTTCTCGACCGAGGTCGGCGGCATCGGCGAGGCGATCGGCGTCGGCGTCGCTGCCGTCGTGCTGCTGGTGATGCTGGGGTCGCTGGTCATGGCCGGCCTGCCGCTCGCGGTGGCGTTCACCGGGGTCGGGGTCAGCCTCCTCGGTGCCCTGGCCCTCACCCACTGGCTCGACCTGCAGCAGATGGCGCCGGTGCTCGGTGCGATGCTCGGCCTCGCCGTGGGCATCGACTACGCGCTCTTCATCGTCAACCGGCACCGTCGCCAGCTCGCGGACCTCGCCCACGCCGGGCACGAGGTGGACCGCGAGGACGTCCGGCACAGCATCGGACTGGCCACGGGCACGGCCGGCACCGCCGTGGTGGTCGCCGGTGCCACCGTCGTCATCGCCCTCGCCGCCCTGCTCGTCTCCGGCATCCCGGTGCTCGTCCAGATGGGCGTCCTGGCCGCGGCCACCGTGCTGGTCACCGTGCTCGTCGCCCTGACGCTGACCCCTGCGCTGCTCTCGCTGGCCGGTCGGCGCGCGATCCCGCGTCGTGCCACGCAGGACAAGCCCCGCACGGACGGCTGGCCCGAGAAGTGGGTGGCCGTGGTGACGCGCCGCGCCCCCGCCCCCGTGGTCGCCGTGGTGCTGCTGATGGGCGTCCTGGCCATCCCGGCGCTCTCGCTGCGGCTCGGCCTGCCCGACGGCGGCTCGGAGCCGGTGGACTCGACGGCCTACCAGGCCTACGACCGGGTGGCCGAGGCCTTCGGGCCCGGGGCGAACGGCCCCGTCATCGTGTCCGCCGACGTCGAGCAGCCGGTCGCGCAGGGCGAGGTCGTGGCCACCCAGGCCCGGATCGGCTCCGCGCTCGCCGACGTGGAGGGCGTCAGCGACGTGCTCCCGATCGGGGTCAGCGAGGACCGCCGCACGCTCGCGTTCCAGGTCGTCCCCTCGGAGGGACCATCCGCCGGGAGCACCGTCGCGATCGTCGACGAGCTGCGCGGCCCGGTCACCGAGGAGCTTGCCGCCGAGGGTGTGGACGTCGGTGTCACGGGGGCCACGGTGGCCAACATCGAGGTCTCGCAGAAGCTCGCCGACGCGCTCCCGCTCTACCTGGTGCTGGTCATCGGCCTGTCCCTGCTGCTGCTCACCGTCGTGTTCCGCTCCGTGCTGGTGCCGATCATCGCGACCGCGGGCTTCCTGCTGTCGGTGGTGGCCAGCTTCGGCGTCATCGTGGCGGTCTACCAGTGGGGTTGGCTCGGCGGCGTCTTCGACGTGCACAACCCGGGCGCGGTGCTGAGCTTCATGCCGACGCTGCTCATCGGGATCCTGTTCGGCCTCGCCATGGACTACCAGATGTTCCTGGTGTCCGGCATGCGCGAGTCCTACGTGCACGGGCAGGACGCCCGCAGGGCGGTCCACACCGGCTTCGCCTCCGGGGCCCGGGTGGTCGCGGCAGCCGCCCTGATCATGGTGTCGGTCTTCGCCGGCTTCGTGTGGTCGCACATGACGATGGCCCGCCCGATCGGCCTCGGCCTCGCGGTCGGCGTACTGCTCGACGCCTTCCTGATCCGGATGACGCTCACCCCCGCGGTGATGTCGATGCTGGGGGACAAGGTCTGGTGGATGC
>NZ_JBFUMD010000210.1:0-6223 GCF_054049555.1 Nocardioides sp. P5_C9_2 | reverse complement strand
GGCCCGGGTCGGTGCGCACCAGCGGCTCCCCCTCGTCGAGGTCGAGCAGCACCGCCCCCGGCGGCTGACCGGCGACCGCCAGCGGCAGCACCTCGTCGAGACTCACGTCGCGCAGCCGGGGGGTGAGCAGCCCCGAGGAGATGCGGGAGAGGTCCAGGAGGTTGTCGATGAGCCGCTCGAGCTGGTCGGTGGAGCCGTCCAGGCTGGCGAGGAGCTCGGCCCGGTCAGCCTCGCCGAGCGTCCCGCCGCCCACCAGTCCGTCGACGGCGGCGCGGATGGTGGCGAGCGGGGTGCGCAGGTCGTGGGAGACCGCACGGAGCAAGGCGGTGCTGGTCGCCTCGGCGTGCTCGAGGGCGGCCGCGCGCGCGTCACGCTCGCGGAGCCGGCGGTACTCCAGGACCAGTCCGGCCTGCACGGCGAAGCCGTCCACGACCCGCACCTCGGAGGACCGGAGCGGCCGCCCCCGCCACACGATGACCCTCCGGTCGTCCACCCGGACCTGCGCGTCGCCGGTCTCGGGTGCCTGCGGGGCGTCGGGTCCGTCGCAGGCCATCAGGTCCCATCCGAGCCCGTCCTCGCGGCGGGCCAGCAGCGAGACGGAGTCCAGGCCGAAGGTGGCCCGCACCCGCGCGACCACGGCCTCCGCGGTGTCGTCCCCGGTGAGCACCGACTGGGAGAGCCCGGCCATGGTGGTCGCCTCGGCTCGGGCGCGGGCCGCGTCGGCGGCCACCCGCGAGGCGCGGTCGACGACCGAGGACACGGCGGCGGCGATGGCCACGAACACCAGCAGCGCCAACAGGTTCCGCGGCTCGGCGACGGTCCACTGGCCCACCGGCTCGGTGAAGAACCAGTTGAGGAGCAGGAAGCCCGCAAGCGCCGCCGCCAGGCCCGGCAGCAGGCCGCCCACCATCGCGACCAGCACGGTCACCGCGAGGTAGGACATCACCTCCAGGGGCAGGCTCTGCTCGGTGTGGGTGGCGCTCAGCAGCAGCGTCACCAGCACCGGCAGGACCGTCGCCGTGACCCAGCCCGCGGCCTGCCGCGGGCGACTGAGCGGCGACACCGAACGCCGCAGCCGTCGGGGACCGCCCGCGTTGTCGTGGGTGACCAGGTGCACGTCGATGGGCCCGGAGAGCCGGGCGATCTCGGTGGACGTCGACCCGGTGAAGAGCTGTCGGATGCTGGTGTGGCTGGAGACCCCGACGACCACCATCGAGGCGTTGACGCCGCGGGCGAAGTCGATCACCGCCTCCGGGACGTCGTCGCCCACCACGGAGTGGAAGGACCCGGCCAGCTCCTCGACCAGCTCGCGCGAGGCGCGCAGCATGCTCGTGTCGGCTCCGGTGAGGCCGTCGGAGCGCACCACGTGCACCGCGATCAGCTCGCTGCCGGCGGAGCGGGAGGCGATGCGAGCGGCGCGGCGGATGACGGTCTCGCTCTCCGCTCCCCCGGTGATCGCGACGACCACGCGCTCGCGAGCCGGCCAGGGCGCCTGGATGTGGTGCTCTCGCCGGTAGTCGTCCAGCGCGTCGTCCACGCGGTCGGCCAGCCAGAGCAGTGCCAGCTCGCGCAGCGCGGTGAGGTTGCCCACGCGGAAGTACGACGTCAACGATGCGTCGATCTGCTYGGCCCGGTAGACGTTGCCGTGCGCCAGACGGCGACGCAGGGCCTCGGGACTCATGTCGACCAGCTGGACCTGGTCGGCGCCGCGCACCACCGCGTCGGGGACCGTCTCGCGCTGCCGGACGCCGGTGATCCGCTCGACCTCGTCGTTGAGGGAGGCGAGGTGCTGGATGTTGACGGTGGTGATGACATCGATACCCGCTCGGCGGATCTCCTCGACGTCCTGGCAACGCTTGTGGAGGCGGCTGCCCGGCACGTTGGTGTGCGCGAGCTCGTCGACCAGCACCACCGCCGGCGCACGGGCGATGATCGCCTCGGTGTCCATCTCGGTGAAGGTGGCGCCGCGGTGGGTCACCTCGCGTCGCGGCACCACCTCGAGTCCCTCGAGCTTGGCCAGGGTGTTCGCTCGACCATGGGTCTCGACGAGTCCCACGACCACGTCGGTCCCCCGCGCCCGTCGCCGGTGCGCCTCGTCGAGCATCGCGAAGGTCTTGCCGACCCCGGGTGCGGCTCCGAGGTACACCAGCAGCTTGCCACGCCGCCGCGCACCCTCGGGACCGATCATGGGATCAGTCTCGCAGGGCGGCGACGGCGGAGTTGAGCGCCAGCACGTCCACCCTCGCCTCACCCAGGACACCGAGGGTGCGGCCGTCGGTGTGCTCCTCGACGAGGTCGCGCACCTGCTGCTCCGACAAGCCGTTCTCCCGTGCCACGCGCGGCACCTGCAGCGCCGCGTAGGCCGGCGAGACGTGCGGGTCGAGGCCGGAGGCCGAGGCGGTGAGGGCGTCAGCAGGGACGTCGGCGGGGTCGATGCCCTCCTCCGCGGCGACGGACGCACGGCGCCCCTGGATCGTCGCGACCAGGTCGGCGTTCTGCGGACCGAGGTTCGACCCGGCCGTGGCGAGGGGGTCCCAGCCCTCCCCCGCGACCGACGGCCGCGGGTGGAACCACTGCGGGCCGGCGAAGGCCTGGCCGATCAGCGCCGAGCCGACGGCGTCGTCGTACGACGTCGTGCGGCTTCCGTCGGCGGTGACGAGCGAGCCGGACGCCCGCCAGTCGAAGGCGGTCTGGGCGACGCCGGTGACGGCCAGCGGGTAGGCGAGGCCGACCAGCAGGGTGAGCACGAGCAGCGCGCGCAGGCCGGCGAGGGTGTGGCGGCCGAGGGCGAACAGGGTTTCCATGACTGCCTCAGATTCCGGGGAGGAGGGAGATGACCAGGTCCAGCAGCTTGATGCCGAGGAACGGTGCGACCAGCCCGCCGACTCCGTAGACGAGGATGTTGTGGCGCAGCAGCACCTCGGCCGCGGCCGGCCGGTAGGCCACGCCCCGGAGGGCGAGCGGGATGAGCGCGACGATGATCAGGGCGTTGAAGACCACCGCCGAGAGGATCGCCGACTCCGGGCTGGAGAGTGCCATCAGGTTGAGCGCGTCGAGCTGCGGGAAGGCGACGACGAACATGGCCGGCAGGATCGCGAAGTACTTCGCGATGTCGTTGGCCACCGAGAAGGTGGTGAGGGCACCGCGGGTGATGAGCAGCTGCTTGCCGATCTCCACCACGTCGATGACCTTGGTCGGGTCGGAGTCGAGGTCGACCATGTTGCCGGCCTCCTTGGCCGCCGACGTGCCGGTGTTCATCGCCACACCGACGTCGGCCTGGGCGAGCGCCGGGGCGTCGTTGGTGCCGTCACCGCACATGGCGACCAGCCGACCACCCTCCTGCTCCTTGCGGATCAGCGCCATCTTGTCCTCCGGGGTGGCCTCGGCGAGGTAGTCGTCGACCCCGGCCTCCTCGGCGATCGCCCTGGCGGTGAGGGCGTTGTCGCCCGTGATCATCACCGTCCGGATGCCCATCGCGCGCATCTCGTCGAACCGCGCGCGCATGCCCTCCTTCACCACGTCCTTGAGGTGGACGACCCCGAGCTGGCGGGCCGGCTCGTCGCCCACCTGCTCCGCGACCACCAGGGGCGTGCCGCCCGACGAGGAGATCCGCTCCACGATCCCGTCCAGCTCGTCGTGCAGCAGCCCACTCGTGTCCTGCACCCACAGCGCCACGGCGCTGCCGGCTCCCTTGCGGATGCTGCGCCCGGGCAGGTCGATGCCGCTCATCCGGGTGAAGGCGGTGAACTGCACGAGCTCGGCGCCGGCGGGCACGCTCGCGTCCTCGACCAGGCCTTGTGTGTGGACCAGGTCGACGATGCTGCGACCCTCGGGCGTCTCGTCGGCCAACGAGGCCAGCTGCGCCGCCCCGGACAGCTGCTCCAGCGTGGTGTCTCCGACCGGGACCAGCTCCACGGCCCGGCGGTTGCCGTAGGTGATCGTGCCGGTCTTGTCGAGCAGCAGCACGTCGACGTCGCCGGCTGCCTCGACGGCGCGACCGGACATGGCCAGCACGTTGCGGCGCACGAGTCGGTCCATGCCCGCGATGCCGATGGCGCTCAGCAGGGCGCCGATGGTGGTGGGGATGAGGCAGACGAGCAGCGCGACCAGCACCAGCACCGAGGGCTCGATGCCGGAGTAGTCCATGAACGGCCACAGGGTCGCGACGACGAGCACGAACACCGCGGTCAGGGAGAGCAGCAGGATGTTCAGAGCCACCTCGTTGGGCGTCTTCTGGCGCTCGGAACCCTCCACCAGGGCGATCATCCGGTCCACGAACGAGTGGCCCGGGTCGGAGGTGATCCTGACGACGATGCGGTCGGAGAGGACCACGGTGCCACCGGTGACGGCGCACCGGTCGCCGCCCGACTCACGGATCACCGGCGCGGACTCGCCGGTGACCGCGGACTCGTCGACGGTGGCCACGCCCTCGATCACGTCGCCGTCACCGGGGATGCGTTCCCCTGCCTCCACCACGACGACGTCTCCGGCGCGCAGGCTGCCGCTGGAGACCTCCTCGACGGGGAGCGTCGCCAGCTCACCTGGTCGCGCGGCCCGACCGGCACCGACAGCGACGCGTCGGGCAGTCGTGGTCTGCTGGAGGTTGCGCAGGCTGGCGGCCTGGGCCTTGCCGCGCCCCTCGGCGACGGCCTCGGCGAGGGTGCCGAAGAGCACCGTCAGCCAGAGCCACACAGTGATGGACACGGAGAACAGGGACGCATCGAGCACGGTCGCCACGGTGGTGACCACCGCGCCGATCTCGACGACCAGGAGCACCGGGTTGCCGAGGAGCTCACGCGGGCTCATCTTGGCGAGCGCGAGACGGAAGGGGACGGTCACAGCAGTGCCTCCGCGATGGGGGCGAGCGCCAGCACGGGGACGAACGTGAGTCCGACCACGACCAGGGCGACGCCGGTGAGAAGGATGACGAAGAGGGGCTTGTGGGTGGGCAGGGTGCCGGCGCTGGCCGGGACCCGCTGCTGGGCGGCGAACCGCCCTGCCAGGGCGAGCACGAAGAGGATCGGCAGGAACCGTCCGGCCAGCATGCAGACGCCGAGGAGGGTGTTGTAGAAGGGCGTGCCGGTCGTGAGCCCGGCGAAGGCCGAGCCGTTGTTGTTGCCGGCCGAGGTGACGGCGTACAGCACCTCCGAGAGACCGTGCGGGCCGCTCTCCTGCAGACCGGCGAGCCCGGCGTCGGTGCTGATCGCCAGGGCGGCGCCGACGAGGACGACCGCTGGCGTGGCGAGCACGTACAGCGCGACGAAGATCATCTCGCGCTGTCCGATCTTCTTGCCGAGCCACTCGGGCGTGCGCCCGACCATCAGGCCGGACAGGAACACCGTCACGGCGGCCAGCATCAGCATCCCGTACAGCCCGGACCCGACGCCGCCCGGCGCGATCTCGCCGAGCTGCATGTTGAAGAGCGTCACCAGCCCGCCGGGTGYGGTGAGCGAGTCGTGCATGGAGTTGACCGCTCCGGTCGACGTGCCCGTCGTGGCGGCCGCGAAGAGCGCCGACCCGGCCTCGCCGAAGCGGACCTCCTTGCCCTCGAGGGCGCCACCCGCCGCGGTGGGGGCCGCTCCCGGGGCAGCCAACTCCGCCCAGGTGAGGAGCCCGATGGAGCTGACGAGCAGGATCGACATCACCGCGAGGACCGCCCGGCCCTGGCGACGGTCTCCGACGAGGCGACCGAACGCGAGCGCCAGCGCCAGCGGGATGAGCAGGATCAGGTAGATCTCGAACAGGTTGCTCAGCGGCCCCGGGTTCTCGAAGGGGTGCGACGAATTGGCGTTGTAGAAGCCGCCACCGTTGGTGCCGAGCTCCTTGATGACCTCCTGGCTCGCCACCGGACCCCCCGTGAGGGACTGGCTGCCGTCGGCCAGCGTGCCGACCACGTGGGGGGCGTCGAAGTTCTGGACGACGCCGAGGGCGACCAGCACGAGGGCACCGATCACGCTGATCGGCAGCAGGACACGCAGGACACCGCGGACGAGGTCGACCCAGAAGTTGCCCACGCGACCCTGGGAGCTCGACCGGGCCAGCCCCCGGGCAAGGGCCACAGCGACGGCCATGCCCGCGGCGGCGGACACGAAGTTCTGCACCGTCAGGCCGCTCATCTGCATCAGGTGCCCGAGGGCGGCCTCACCGGAGTACCACTGCCAGTTCGTGTTGGTGACGAAGGAGACGGCCGTGTTGAAGGCGCCGTCGGCGGGCAGCGCCTCCA
>NZ_JBFUMD010000209.1:0-6226 GCF_054049555.1 Nocardioides sp. P5_C9_2 | reverse complement strand
GCCGGACGTCCCGGACGGGGACAGCGCGTACTCGTGCACGAAGACGTACGCCGCGACCTCGCCCGGCCTCCGCTGACGCAGCACGAAGGACTGGTCGTGGCGGGTGTGCGCGGCCCTGACCATGAAGCCGTTCCAGGTCTGCTCGTCGACGGCGGTGCCGTTGGGGTAGTCGCGGAACGCCTCGTTGTGGGCGGCCCGCAGCTCCTCGGCGTCCGCCGGGTCGAACGAGGACAGGACGAGATCGGCCGGCAGGACCGGGGCCGGGAGGCCGGTGAGGTCGGAGACCATCAGGAAGTTGTGGCGGTCCACCGCCAGGCCGTGGTCCGCCAGCAGGCGGGCCTGGTCCTCGCGTCCGGCCACCGCGCGGGTCTGGAATCGGGCCGGGAAGGTCGGAGCGTCCATGTTGTGCAGCCGCCGGGCGGTGTCCAGGGCGCGRCCGAGCATCGCGGTGCCGTGCCCCTCGCCCAGACGTGCCGGGTCCACGTCGCCGAAGAGCAGGAAGTGCTGGCTGCCGTCGTGGGGCGCGCGCGGCAGGACCGCGGTGTAGGCCACCATCTCGTCGGCGTCCCAGCCGCCCTCGACCACGGCCCCTGGGTAGTCGGCCAGCAGCTCACGCACCTCGGCCGCGGACAGCTCGAAGCCGGTGGGGTGGTCGGCGGCGATGCCCGTCATCAGCGCGGCCAGCACCTCCGCGTCCGCGGTGGTCACCGGGCGGTGGGTCAGGACCATGGCGGCAGCGTAGGCGGGCCTAGGGTGTCGCGCATGTCCTCCTCACACCCCGTCGCGCCCAGCGGCGACCAGTACGAGATCTCCGCCGCCGGGTACCGGGCGGTCGTCACCGAGAGCGGTGGCGCCCTGCGCGTCCTCGAGCACGGCGGCCGAGACCTCGTGGACGGCTTCGGCGAGGACGAGATGTCCTCGGGTGGGCGTGGCCAGCTGCTGATGCCGTGGCCCAACCGGATCCGCGACGGCCGCTACTCCTTCGGCGGTCGCGACCACCAGCTCGCCCTCTCCGAGCCGAAGCGCTCGAACGCGTCCCACGGCCTGGCCCGCTGGGCGGCCTGGACGCTGGAGGAGCACACGGCCAACTCCGTGTCGCTCGTGTACCGGGTGATGGCCCAGAGCGGCTACCCGTGGGCGGTGGACCTCCACGTGCTCTACGACCTCGGCGCGGACGGGCTGACGGTGACCCAGACGGCGACGAACCTCAGCGGCGAGCCCGCGCCGTACGCCTGCGGTGCCCATCCCTACCTGTGCGTGGGCGAGGGCATCGACCACCTCGAGCTCGGCCTGCCGGCCGGCATCCGCACCCTCACCGACGACCGGCTGATCCCCGGGGAGACGGTGCCGGTGGACGCCGAGCACGACTTCCGCACCCCCCGGGTCCTCGGGACGATGGCCTTCGACGAGACGTACGGCGACCTGTCGCGCACCGACGGCGTCGCCACGGCCACGCTGCGTGACCCCGCCACCGGTCAGGGCGTCGCCCTGTGGGTCGACCAGCGGATCCCGTGGCTGCTCCTCTACAGCGCCGACGACGTCGTCGGCAAGGAGCGGAGGTCGCTGGCTGTCGAGCCGATGACGGCGCCGGCCAACGCGTTCAACTCCGGGACCGACCTGGTCACTCTGGCACCGGCGGGCGAGCCCGGCGACGAGCTGTCGGTGACGTGGGGCATCCACGCCCTCACGGAGGGCGACGAGGACTGAGCGACCCGTCAGCGGTCGATGAGGGCCCGCAGCGCCCGCACGGCGGCGCGGGCCCGGTCGCCGTCGGAGCCCTGGATAGCCAGCACCGACATGGTCGTGCCGTCGGCGAGGTCCAGGGTCGCCCACGGGGCGCCCTGCGGCAGCCGGACGGCCACCACCTGGGCCCAGTCGTACGCGTGCCGGCGGTAGCCGTTGACGACGGTCAGGCCGGCCTCGTCGGCCACCACGCGCGAGCGACCCAGCGCATACGCCACCGACCCGGCGAGCAGTCCGAGCGCCACCAGCGTCGAGCGCTGGAAGAACGTGAACCGGGCGCGGATCGAGGGGTCGAAGCCGAACCACGCGAACGCGCAGACCAGCAGCAGCATGCCGCCGAAGAACAGCACCGCGACCCGGACCCCGAGCGGTCGCCAGGTGTGCGGGAGCGCCACGACCGCGCCCTCAGATGCGGCAGGCATGGATGTCGGTGAGCAGGATCGCCCTGGCTCCGAGGTCGTAGAGCTCGTCCATGAGTCGCTGGGCACCGGCTCGCGGCACCATGGCGCGCACCGCCACCCAGCCCTCGCGACCGAGCGGGGAGATCGTCGGTCCCTCGAGCCCGGGCGTCCTGGCGACCGCGTCGTCGAGCCGGTCGCGCGAGATGTCGTAGTCCATCATCACGTAGCCGCGGGCCACCAGGACGCCCTCGATGCGCCGCATGAAGACCTCGAGACCGGGCGGGGTGTCACCGTTGCGGGCGATCACCACGGCCTGCGAGTCGAGGATCACCTCGCCGAAGGTCTCGAGCCCCGCCGCGCGCAGCGTGGAGCCGGTCTCCACGACGTCGGCGATGACATCGGCGACCCCGAGCTGGATGCTCGTCTCGACCGCTCCGTCGAGGCGGGTGACGGTGGCGTCGATGCCACGCTCGACGAGGAAGGCGCGCACGATCCCGACGTACGACGTGGCGATGCGGGTGCCCTCGAGCTCCTCGAGCGAGGAGTAGCGCCCGGCCGGGCCCGCGAAGTGGAAGCGGCTGCGGCCGAAGCCGAGCTCGCGGACCTCGACGGCCGTGGCGCCCGAGTCGCGCAGCAGGTCGCGGCCGGTGATGCCGACGTCGAGGGTGCCCTCCCCGACGTACAGCGCGATGTCACGCGGGCGGAGGTAGAAGAACTCGACGCCGTTGTCGGCGTCGACGAGGGCCAGCTCCTTGGAGTCGCTGCGCTGCCGGTAGCCGGACTCCCGCAGGATCTCCGACGCGGCCTGCGACAGGGCGCCCTTGTTGGGGACGGCGACGCGCAGGAGGCCGGTCGGCTCAGAGGTGCTCATAGACGTCCTCCAGCGTGATGTCGGCGGCGATCATCAGCACCTGCGCGTGGTAGAGCAGCTGGCTGATCTCCATCGCGGTGGCGTCCTTGCCCTCGTGCTCGGCCGCCATCCACGACTCGGCCGCCTCCTCGAGGAGCTTCTTGCCGATCGCGTGCACGCCCGCGTCGAGCTGCCGCACGGTGCCGGATCCCTCGGGTCGGGTCTGGGCCTTCTCGTTGAGCTCGGCCCACAGCTCCTCGAACGTCTTCACGGGTGGCAAGCCTACGGGCGGCGGTCAGCGCAGCCCGGCGAGGGTCCGGGCGGTGGCCAGGGCGGCGGCGGTGGCCTCCCAGCCCTTGTCCTCGCTGGAGCCCTCGAGCCCGGCCCGGTCCAGCGCCTGCTCGTCGGTGTCGCAGGTGAGGACGCCGAAGCCGATCGGGATGCCGTGGTCGAGGGCGACCCGGGAGAGGCCGTCGGTGGCCGCCGAGCAGACGTACTCGAAGTGGGGGGTGCCGCCGCGGATCACGACGCCGAGCGCGACCACCGCGTCGTGGTCCTCGGCGAGGGCGTCCGCCACCACCGGCAGCTCGAAGGTGCCCGGGACGCGCACGATCTCGGCGTCGGTCACACCGTGGGCGTCCAGGGCCCGCTGGGCGCCGGCCAGCAGGCCGTCCATCACCTCGGTGTGCCAGCTCGCGGCCACCACGGCCACGCTGAGGTCGCTGGCGTCGAACGCCGTCTCGGCGGGGGCTCCGTGCTTCATTGGTGCAGCTCCTCGGTGGTCGTGGTGACGCTGGCGGCGGCGAGGGGGTCGCCCAGGTCCGGCAGGTCGTGTCCCATGCGGTCGCGCTTGGTCTCGAGGTAGGCGCGGTTGGCGTCGGTGGGGTGCATCGCGAGCGGCACCCGCTCGGTCACCTCGATGCCGAAGTCCTCGAGGCTGGCGGTCTTGGCGGGGTTGTTGGTCAGCAGGCGCACCCGGCCGACCCCGAGGTCGCGGAGCACCTGGGTGGCCGTGCCGTAGTGCCGCGCGTCGGCGGGCAGGCCGAGGTCGAGGTTGGCGTCCACGGTGTCGCGACCGCCGTCCTGGAGCTCGTACGCCTGCAGCTTGGCGACCAGGCCGATGCCGCGGCCCTCGTGACCGCGCAGGTAGACCACGACGCCGCGCCCCTCCTCGACGATGCGGGCCATCGCCTCCTGGAGCTGCGGGCCGCAGTCGCAGCGGTGGCTGCCGAAGACGTCACCGGTGAGGCACTCCGAGTGCACCCGGGTGAGCACCGGCTCGTCGCCGGACACGTCGCCGTGGACCAGCGCGACGTGCTCGCTGTCGTCGATGGTGATCCGGTAGCCGTACGCCGTGAAGTCGCCGTGCGCGGTCGGCAGCCGGGTCTGCGCCACCCGCTCCACGTGCCGCTCGTGGCGACGCCGGTAGCGCACCAGGTCCTCGATCGAGATCATCGCCAGGCCGTGCTCGTCGGCGAAGGCGCGCAGCTCGGGCGCGCGCTTCATCGTGCCGTCGTCGTTGACGACCTCCACCAGCACGCCCGCAGGGGTCAGCCCGGCCAGGGTGGCCAGGTCGACGGCCGCCTCGGTGTGGCCGCGGCGGACGAGCACTCCCCCGTCCCGGTAGCGGAGCGGGAAGACGTGCCCGGGTCGCGTCAGGTCACCGGGCTCGGTCGCCGAGTCCGCCAGCACCCGCGCGGTGTGGGCACGGTCGCCGGCGCTGATGCCGGTGCTGACACCGTCCTTGGCATCCACCGAGATGGTGTAGGCGGTGCGCAGCTTGTCCTTGTTGTGCGGGGTCATCAGCGGGATCTCCAGGCGCTCCAGCATGTCGCCGGGCATCGGCACGCAGATGACGCCGCTGGAGTGGCGGATGGTGAAGGCCATCAGCTCGGGCGTCGCCTTCGACGCCGCGAAGATGATGTCGCCCTCGTTCTCGCGGTCCTCGTCGTCGACCACGATCACGCACCGGCCGGCTGCGATGTCCTCGACGGCCCGCTCGACGGGGTCCAGACGGACGCTCATGCGGACACCTCCTCGCGCGTCGGAGCGGCCGGGGCGATGCCGCGGGCGCTGGCCCGGATCCACACGACGAAGCCGACCACGACGAACGCGGCGTACACCAGGTACATCGCGGCCGTCGGGTAGTAGTGGGCCTGGATGAGGGTGGTGACGCCGACGACGTCCACGAGCATCCACACGATCCAGAACTCCACCCAGCCCCGCGCCATCCCGTACGTCGCGAGCATGGAGCCGGCGAGGATCCAGGYCTCGGTGGCCGGGCCCCAGGACCCGATCTCGCGCAGGACGACGAACGCCACGGCGTACGCCACGACGCCGAGCGCGAGCAGCTGTCCGCGCTCGGCCCACGACGCCCAGCGGGGGGTGATCGCCCCGCCGTCGGCGGCGCCACCGGCCCGGCGCAGGCGCGACCAGCGGACCCAGCCGTAGACGGCGACCGCGGCGAAGAACACCTGGCGTCCCGCCTGTCCCCACAGGGGGTCGGCGACGACACCGCTGAGCTCACCCGAGGCGAACACCAGGAAGAGCAGCACGTTGCCGACCAGGCCGATCGGCCAGGCCCACACGAGGCGCTTCATGCCGAGGACGGCGCTCGCGAGGCCGAACAGGTTGCCGACGACCTCGGGGACGCTGAGCGCACCCCTCGGGACTGCGATGGTGCCGTGGATCAGCCACTCGAGGAGGTTCATCGGTCCTGCTTCCTGTCCTGCGCGGGGTGGGCGAGGGGGCCGCTCCGGAGCAGCTTCTCGACGTGCTTGGCGATGATGTCGGCCTCGAGGTTGACGCGGTCGCCGACCGCGCGGTCTCCGAGGGTGGTGCGGGCCAGGGTCTCGGGAATGAGACTGACCGTGAAGCTCCGGTCGCCGGCCTCGACGACGGTGAGGCTGACGCCGTCGACGGTGATCGAGCCCTTGT
Organism: Nocardioides sp. P5_C9_2; assembly: GCF_054049555.1. Classification (NCBI taxonomy): domain Bacteria; kingdom Bacillati; phylum Actinomycetota; class Actinomycetes; order Propionibacteriales; family Nocardioidaceae; genus Nocardioides; species Nocardioides sp. P5_C9_2. The sequence continues at coordinate 295 of NZ_JBFUMD010000209.1, read as the reverse complement.
CGACGAGGTACGGCGCCAGGTGGGCCGGGAGGGACACCTCGACGACCTCCCAGTGCTCGCTGGGGGTGCGCCGCAGGATCTCGCCGACCCCGTCCACGTGGCCCTGGACGAGGTGGCCGCCCAGGCGGGTCTGCGGGGTGACGGCGCGCTCGAGGTTGACCCGGTCGCCCGGCCGGGCCCCGGCCAACGAGGTCTTGTCGAGGGTCTCGGCCATCACGTCGGCCGACCAGGTGCCGTCGCCGACGTCGGTGACGGTGAGGCAGCAGCCGTTGACGGCGATGGAGTCGCCCAGGCG
>NZ_JBFUMD010000208.1:0-6245 GCF_054049555.1 Nocardioides sp. P5_C9_2 | reverse complement strand
GCGCTACGCCGCCGCGCAGGACGCGCTCGGTGAGGGTGACATCGAGCGGGCGGTCGCGGAGTACCAGAAGCTCGTCGACGCCAACCCGGCCGACGCGGAGGCCGCCGCGGGCCTCGCCATGGCCAAGGTCCTCCAGCGCACCCAGGGCGCCGACCTGCATGCCGCGCGCGCGGCCGCCGCGGATGCGCCCGACGACGTGGACGCCCAGACGCTGGTCGCCGACCTCGACCTCCTCGGCGGCCACGTCGAGGACGCCTTCAACCGGCTCGTCGCGCTGGTGGCGCGGACCTCGGACGCGGACCGCACCCAGGCCCGGGACCACCTCCTCGGCCTCTTCGCCGCGGTGGGCAACGACGACGAGCGGGTGCTCGCTGGGCGTCGCAACCTGGCCTCGGCGCTCTTCTGACAGCCGAGGCCGCCATCGACATACCCTCCGACGGGTTCGTCACCCTCGACGGCGTCCGCTTCCACTACCTGGACTGGGGCGGAGACGGACATCCCCTGCTGCTCCTGGCAGGTCTGGGTTGCACCGCCCACGTGTTTGCAGAGCTCGCCCCGCACCTGAACGACCGGTTCCGGGTGCTCGCCCTGACCCGGCGCGGGCACGGCATGACCGACCAGGTCCAGCACGGCCACGCGCTGACCGACGCCGCCGAGGACGCGAGACGCTTCCTCGACCACCTCGGCATCCAGCGCGCCCATGTGGCCGGGCACTCGATGGGTGGGGGTGAGGTCTCGGCCCTCGCGGCTCGTCATCCCGGACGCGTCGCCAAGGTCGTCTACCTCGACGGCGCGTACGACTGGGCCGACCGCCCGATGTCCGCGGGTTCGGAGGAGACGGTGGGCCCGGACCGGTTCGCGTCGTACGAGCAGTACGTCGACTTCGTCCACTCGTTGCTCCCCGACGACATCTGGGGCCCCGCCCTCGACGCGATGCTGCGCTCCTCCGTGGACACCCACGCGGACGGGTCCGTCGTGGACAAGCTCTCCAGGGAGGCCTTCGCGCCGTTCGTCGAGGCCTTGAACGGGTTCCGGCACCCCTACTCCGACATCACCGCACCCGCGTTGGCCATGTACGCCGTGGGTCCCCAGTGGACTCCGGCCGAGGCGGCGTGGCGGGTCGCCTGCCGTGATCGTTTCGCCGCCTCGACAGCGCACGGTCGCGTCGTGGAAGTCCGGGCCAGCCACTACCTGTTCCTCGACCGTCGTGACGCCGTCCTCGCGGCCATGCGGAACTTCCTCGCGTAGGCGCGAGGTCGCGTGCCACGGGGGGATGCAGCTCCCGCTGCGGGGACTCTCCGTGCTCGTCGACAGACCGTCAGGACCCGCTCTCGCCCAGCGCCGCCCGCCCGGCCTCGAGCCGCGCGACGGGGACGCGGAACGGGGAGCACGACACGTAGTCCAGGCCGACCTCGTCGAAGAAGTGGATCGAGGCGGGATCACCGCCGTGCTCGCCGCAGACACCGAGGTGGAGGTCGGGGTTGACGGCCCGGCCGTCGGTGACCGCGCGGCGTACCAGCGCGCCGACGCCCTCCACGTCGAGGGACTCGAACGGCGAGACCGGGAACACCCCCTGCTCCAGGTAGGTGCTGAAGAACGACGCCTCGACGTCGTCGCGGGAGAATCCCCACGTCATCTGGGTCAGGTCGTTGGTGCCGAAGGAGAAGAAGTCGGCGGACCCGGCGATCGGCCCCGCTGTCAGCGCGGCCCGCGGCAGCTCGATCATGGTGCCGATCTTGTGCGGGATCTCGACGTGCAGCTCGGCCTCGACGTCGCGGGCGATCTGCTCGATCCGCCGCTTCACCAGGTCCAGCTCGCGGACGCTCGCCACCAGCGGGATCATGATCTCCGGCTCGGCCCGGCCCCCGTTGCGGATGCGCTCGGCGGCCGCCTCGAGGATCGCGCGGGCCTGCATGGTGAACAGGCCCGGGATGACGATGCCCAGGCGTACGCCGCGCAGTCCGAGCATCGGGTTGGACTCGTGCAGCCGCTGGACCGCGGCGAGGAGCCTGCGCTGCCGCTTCTTGCGGTGCCCCCGGACGTCCGCCACCGCCATGGCGACGGAGAGCTCGGTGATGTCCGGGAGGAACTCGTGCAGGGGCGGGTCGATGAGGCGGATCGTCACCGGGAGGCCGTCCATCGCCTCGAAGATCGCGAGGAAGTCCTTGCGCTGGAGGGGCAGGAGCTCGGCCAGGGCCTCCTCCTGGCCGGCCTCGTCCTCGGCCACGATCAGGTTCTCCACCAGCTGGCGGCGCTCGCCGAGGAACATGTGCTCGGTGCGGCACAGGCCGATACCCTGGGCGCCGAAGCGGCGCGCGCGGGCCGCGTCCTGCGCGGTGTCGGCATTGGTGCGCACCTGGAGCCGTCGCAGGGAGTCGGCGTGCTCCATGAGCCGGGACACCGCCTCGACGACCGGGTGGTCGGTCTCGTCGCCCTCGAAATGGCGCACCACGCTGGAGTCCACGACCGGCACCGCCCCGTCGAAGACCTCCCCGGTCGAGCCGTCGATGGAGATGACGTCTCCCTCGCGGATCGTGGGCCCGTTGCGGACCGTGAACTCGCCCTCGCGGGTGTCCACGTCCAGGGCCTCGGCGCCGCACACGCAGGTGCGGCCCATGCCCCGCGCGACCACGGCAGCGTGGGACGTCTTGCCGCCGCGGCTGGTGAGGACGCCGCGCGCCACCATCATCCCGTGCAGGTCCTCCGGGGTCGTCTCCTTGCGGACGAGGATGACGTCCTCGCCCTGCTCGGCCCACTCGACGGCGGTCGCCCAGTCGAAGACCGCCTTGCCCACGGCGGCGCCCGGCGAGGCGTTCATGCCGACGGCCAGCAGCGTCTTGTCGGCGCCGGCGTCGAAGCGCGGGAACATCAGGTTGGCCAGCTGCTCGCCGGTGACGCGCCGCAGGGCCTCGTCCATGTCGATGAGTCCCTCGTCGACCATGTGCACCGCGATCCGGTACGCCGCCTCGGGGGTGCGCTTGCCGACCCGGGTCTGCAGCATCCAGAGCTTGCCCTGCTCGACGGTGAACTCGATGTCGCACATGTCGCGGTAGTGGTGCTCCAGGGTGGACATGATCGCGAGCAGCTCGTCGTGGGACTTCTGGTCCACCTTCGCCATGTCCGCCAGGGACACGGTGTTGCGGATGCCGGCGACCACGTCCTCGCCCTGCGCGTTCTGCAGGTAGTCGCCGTACACCCCCTGGTCGCCGGAGGCGGGGTCGCGGGTGAAGCAGACGCCGGATCCCGAGGTCATGCCCCGGTTGCCGAAGACCATCGCCTGGATGTTGACCGCAGTGCCGAGGTCCTCGGGGATCTGCTCCTGGCGGCGGTAGAGCACGGCCCGCGGGGTGTTCCACGACTCGAAGACGGCGCGCACGGCACGATCCATCTGCTCGCGGGGATCTTGCGGGAACTCGATGCCGGCGTGCTTGCGCACGATGTCCTTGAACGTCTCGACGAGGGCCCTGAGGTCCTCGACGTCGAGGTCGAGGTCGTCGGTCACGCCCTTCGCGTCCTTGGCCGCGTCCAGCGCGTCGGAGAAGTGCTCCCCGTGGATGCCGAGCACGGTGCCGCCGAACATCTGCAGCAACCGGCGGTAGGAGTCCATGGCGAAGCGCTCGTCCTCGCTCTGCCGGGCCAGGCCCGCCACCGAGGCGTCGTTGAGCCCGATGTTGAGGACGGTCTCCATCATCCCGGGCATGGAGAACTTGGCGCCGGACCGCACGCTGACCAGCAGCGGGTCCTCGGGGTCGCCCAGCCGCCGGCCCATCGCCTCCTCGAGCGAGGCGAGATGCGCGCCCACCTCGTCGGCGAGGCCGTCGGGCTCGGCGCCGTGCGCGAGGAAGGCGCGGCAGGCCTCCGTGGTGATGGTGAACCCGGGCGGCACCGGGAGCCCGAGGTTGCTCATCTCGGCGAGGTTGGCGCCCTTGCCCCCGAGCAGGTCCTTCTGGTCGCGGTCACCGTCGGCGAAGTCGTAGACCCAAGTGTTCATCCCAGGCATCTTGCTCCACCGACGCCCGGCTGGACAGGGCCGACGCGAGGGAAAGTCACCCGAAGAGGGGAATGGGCCTCACGCGCGGCCGGACTCGGTGTAGTCGCCCTGCCCGCGCAGGGCCGCCTCGACACGGCGGGCCGTGAAGTCGGCCGCCAGCTCGCGCACCTCCTCGAGGGTGCAGAAGCGCACGTCGCGGATCTCGCGCTCCTGCTTGACCACGCGGTCCAGCACGGACACGTCGTGCACGCCGCCGTCGAAGACCAGGCAGACGGCGTCGTCCCAGCCTCCCCACGGGGGGAGCCAGTCGGTGAGCAGCAGCGCCCCGGGCTCGACGGGGAGGCCGAGCTCCTCCTCGACCTCGCGGGCGGCGGCGAGCCGGGGGGACTCGCCCACCTCGACGACGCCGCCCGGCAGGTCCCAGTCCTGCTTGTAGGTGAGCCGGCAGAGCAGGACCCGGCCGTCGGGGTCGCGCAGCAGCAGCTGGCTGATGGCCCGCTTGCGCGGCAGGAACGAGTTGAGCAGGGCCCGGAAGCCGCCGGGCTCGTTGACGGAGGCGTCGGTGGCGAGCCGGGCGTAGACGATCCGGTCGACCGGTCCCTCGGCGACCGTGACGCCGCGCATGACGCCCTCGCGGTGCATGCCCGACCACGTGGCCGTGCGCTGCGCGCCCTGGTCGTCCGGATCGACGAGCGTCTCCACCCGCGGATGGTCGACGAGTGCGCGGGCGACCTCGCGGCGTACCTCGTCGAGGGTCGTGTCGGCGCTCCAGGCGAGTCGGGCGACCCCTTCGGCGACCGTCGTCACGGTGATCGGCTGGCTCACCCGGCCACCCTAGCCAGCGGGTGCGCGGCGCTCCGGATCCGGCCCCGGGGCCCCGGCCCTCACCGCACGACGTCGAAGCGCGACATCATGCCGTGGTCCTCGTGGTCGAGCATGTGGCAGTGGATCATGAACGACCCGGTGTAGTCGGTGAACCGGGCAGCGACCTCCACGACCTCGCCCGGATCGAGCTTCCAGGTGTCCTCGAGCCCTCGCTCCCACGGCGGCGGACGCTTGCCGTCCCGGAGCAGGGTGCGCCACTGCTCGGCGTGGATGTGCACGTAGTGGGTCACGTCGCTGGTGTTGCGCAACCGCCAGCGCTCCACGGTGCCCAGCCGGGCCCGGTGGTCCACCCGGTCGGGGTCGAAGGTGCGGCCGTTGATCGTCCAGGCGCTGCCGGTCCGGGGATTCCCGGTGAGGTCGAACGTCCAGGTCTTGCTCACCCGCCGGGGCGCCTGGACGAGCTCGGGGGAGGGCAGCCGTGCCGGCAGCACCGAGCGGTCCGGCGCGCTGCCCTGCACCCGGAACTCCATCAACGGTGCCTCCCGGCTCCCCGTCCCGGTGCCGCCGTCGGTGCGCGGCACCGACCGGAGGATCACGCTCGACCCCTCCTCCCCGTGGAAGTCCACCAGGACGTCGGCCCTCTGCGCCGGGCCCAGCAGCAGGCCGGTGCGGGCGACGGGCCGGGGCAGCAGGCCGTTGCCGGTACCGATCTGGATCAGCGGGCGACCGTCGGAGAGTGCGAACGTGTACGCCGACGCGCTCGACGCGTTGAGCAGCCGCAGCCGGTAGCGCGTGGCGGTCACGTCGAGGTGGGGGAGGTGGCGTCCGTTGACGAGCACGTGGGTGCCGGTCGTCGCGTCGTTGGGCGGCGCATGCTCGCCGGTGAAGAGCATCTCGCCGTGGTGGTGCACCATCTGCGGGCCGGCCGCGAAGGGGTTGGCCAGCTGGTTGCCCTCGTCGAACGACCGGTCCGCCACCATCAGCGGTACGTCGTGCGACCCCGTCGGCAGCCGGAGCGTGCGGCTGGCGGCGTCCGTGACGAGGAACATGCCCTGCAGTCCGCGCCAGTTGTTGCGTGCGGTGTGGTCCATCCGGTGGTCGTGGTACCAGAAGAACGAGCTGGGCTCGGGCTCGCCGCCGTAGGTCAGGGGATAGCGGTAGGTGCGCGACCCACCGCGGTGGATCAGGAACCTCGTGGGCTGCCCGTCGTCCTTCGCGGCGTGGTGGTCACCGTGGAGGTGGACCGACATGGCACCGGCGCCCCGGGGCAGGTCGTTGACGAAGGTGACGCGCGTGTCCCGGCCCGCGGGTCGTCGGATCGTGGGCCCCGGCCAGGTGCCTGCATAGGTCCACATCCGGGTGCGAGGCCCGGTCGGCAGGGTGCGGACGCCGGCCTCCCGCGTCCGCAGGCGGATGTGCGACCCGGTGA
>NZ_JBFUMD010000207.1:0-6263 GCF_054049555.1 Nocardioides sp. P5_C9_2 | reverse complement strand
GGGCCTGCTGGGTGACCTGCGACTGGCCGAGACCGAGCTGGCCATGATCCTCTCCGAGGAGGACGTGCTCGACCTCGCGGTGACCATCGAGCCCGGGCACTCGGGGGCCCTGCTGGTCTGGGAGAACCTGTGGGCCGCCCCCTTCGGCGCCGCCGTGCGTCACGTCGGCGGCGAGCTGGTCGCCTCCGGCCGGATCCCCGTGCAAGCGATGTTGGCCGCACTGGAGGCCGACGCCGAGGAAGGAGACTGACATGCCGATGGCAGCCCGACGACGCAGACGGAGGACGGCGGCAGTGGTGGGCGGGGCCGTCGTGGTCGCCCACGGCCACAACCGCCGAGCGGACCGACGTGAGGACCGCCGCGACGACCGCGGCGACCGCCGTGAGGACAGGCGCGACCGGCGCGACTGACTGACCCCCCACAGCTGAGACCTCCGCCCCGAGCCCCCATTCGCGGCGGGGGTCTCGTCACGCCCGGTCGGTCGGGGCGATCTCGGCGAGCGCGGCCTCGATCGAGGGGTAGAAGTGGTCCTGGTCCACGGTGTCGAGCAGGCCGTAGCGCAGCACGAGGTCCTGGAGCCGGCTGCGCAGCTCGACGAAGGCGAGGTGGACCCCCTGCTCGTTGAGCTGCCGGTCGGTCTGCTCGAGCATCTCCGCCGCGGTGACGTCGATGTCGGTCACCGCCTCGCACTGCAGCACGACCCAGCCTGCCTGCTTCGAGCCGGCGAGCGACCTCAGCTGCTGGCGGAACATCCCCGAGTTGGCGAAGAACAGCGGCGCCTCCCAGCGGTAGACGAGGACACCGGGGATCTCCACCGCGTCGTCGCGGTGCTTCACCCCGTGCCAGGTGCCGTCGGGGGCGCGGCCGAGCACCTCGCCGTGCGGCCACCAGCTGCGACGGAAGAAGAGCAGGATCGACAGGACGATCGCGATCAGGATCCCCTCCAGGACTCCGAAGAAGACCACGCCCAGGGTCGCGACGAGCGACAGCATCCAGGCGCTGCGGCGGACCTTCCAGTAGCGCCGCAGGATGGTGAGGTCCATCAGCGAGAGTGCCGCCGTGATGACCACGGCGGCGAGCGCCGTCTGCGGGAGGTCGGCCAGCAGGCCGTTGAGGAAGAGCAGCAGCACCGCGACGATGCCGGCCCCCACGAGCCCCGTCACCTGGCTCTTCGCGCCCGACTGCTCGGCCACCGCGGTGCGCGAGCCGCTCGTCGAGATGGCGAAGCCCTGGAACAGGCCGGCGGCCAGGTTGGCCGTGCCCAGGCCGATCATCTCCTGGTCGGGACGGACCTCGTCGCCGCGACGGGCCGCGAAGCTCGTCGACGTCGCGATGGTGTCGGTGAGGGAGACGAGGGTGATCCCCAGCGCCGCGATGAGCAGCGGGCCGACGTCGCCCCACCCGATCCGGGGAAGGCCAGGCGACGGCAGTCCCTGCGGGAGCGCACCCACGGTCGCCACCCCCTCGCTCGTCAGGTCCAGGACCGCGCTCAGGACGGTGGCGGCCACGATCGCGATGAGGATCGCCGGCAGCTTCTTGGTCACCCGCGGGAGCAGGAGCAGGACGGCCAGCGTCCCGAGGCCGACCGCGAGGGTCGCCGCGTGGGTCTGGTCCAGGTCGGTGAAGAACGCGCGGACGTCGTCGACGAAGCCGTCCGCGTCCGTCGAGAACCCGCACAGCTTGGGCAGCTGGCTGACGATGATGGTGATGCCCAGGCCGTTCATGTAGCCGACCTGCACCTCCTTGGAGAGCAGGTCGGCGACGAAGCCGAGCTTGGCCACGCCCAGGCCGATCTCGATGAGACCCACGAAGAGGGCGATCATCCCCGCGAGCGCGATCGCCCGCGCCGGGTCCGTGGACGCGCCGAGCGGGATGATCGCGGCAAGGATGAGGGGCGAGACCGACGAGTCGGGCCCCAGCACCAGGATCCGGGACGGACCCATCAGCGCGTACCCGACCAGGCAGGCGATGGTGGTGTACAGCCCGGTGACGGGCGGCAGGCCCGCCAGCTCGGCGTACGCCATGCCCTGGGGCACGAGGATGGCGGCGAGGACGACCCCGGCGACCAGGTCGGGCCTGACCCAGGCCCGCTGGTAGCGACGCAGCAGCCCCACACCCGGCACGTGGCGCGACCACGTCCCCGGCGCGGTCTCCGTGGGAGCGCTCACGTGGTACTCCCAACGCCGTGTCGCGCCACGGTGACGCAGGTCCTCATCGTGCTCCGACGCGTCCGCGGGCGGCCCCACCCCCGCGGCGACCTCACCCGGGTGAACGTCGCTCCGGGGGAGGTCGCCTCCCGGGGGGCCCTCCTACGGTCGGGGAGCGGGGGGGGTCCTCGATGCACGAGGCCGTCGGAGCGGGAGGAGGGCGCGGTGACCCAGGTCCTCGACGCACCCTCCTCCCGGCGGAGGTGGGCGGCGATCGCCTCCCTGGCGACCACCGCGGTCCTGGTGGGTGCCGTGGTCCTGATGCTGCTGCGTCATCCCGGGCTCCTGGTGGGCGGTCTGGTCGGTCTCGCGCTGGCGGTCGCCGGTGGGTGGTGGGCCCTCACCGAGCGCATGCCCCGTCGAGCCGTCGGGCTGGGCGGGACGGTCCTGGGTGGTGTGGTCCTCGCGGTCGCGGTGGTGCGGTCCGTGTCGCAGGCCGAGGACGCCGTGCTCAAGCTGCTGCTCCTGGCGGCCCTCGTCGCGATCGCCGCGGCCACGGCGCGGCTGGCGATGCTGCGCGACCCGCTCGGGCCGGGTGCGCGTCCGGCCGAGGTCACCACCCGACCGCGCAAGCCCGTGCTGCTGTGCAACCCCTGGTCCGGCGGGGGGAAGGTGGAGCGGTTCGGCCTCGCCCAGCTCGCTGCGGACCTGGGCGTCGAGACGGTGTTCCTGGACCACGGGGTCGACCTCGCCCAGCTGGCGCTGGATGCGATCGCCGGCGGCGCGGACTGCCTCGGCATGGCCGGCGGGGACGGATCCCAGGCCCTCGTCGCCTCCATCGCGATCGAGCACGACCTTCCGTTCGTGTGCATCTCCGCAGGGACGCGCAACCACTTCGCGCTCGACCTGGGGCTGGACCGGGAGGACCCGCGGACCGGGATGGTGGCCTTCCTCGACGGCGTCGAGCGGCGGGTCGACTACGCCACGGTCGGCGACCGGCTGTTCGTGAACAACGTGTCCCTCGGCGTCTACGCCACCATCGTGCAGGAGGAGGGGTACCGCGACGCCAAGACGCAGACCTCGCGCCAGCTGCTGCCCGAGCTCCTCGGCCGTGAGGCCGAGCCCTTCGACCTCCAGTTCACCCGGCCCGACGGCGTGGAGGTCGACGGCGCCTTCCTCGTCCTGGTCTCCAACAACCCGTACGTGCTCGGGCCCGCCCTGGACATCTCGCAGCGGCGCAGCATGGAGACCGGCGTCCTCGGCGTGGTCGCGGTGACGGCGAGGACCGGTCGTGAGGCGGCCGCGATGGTGGCCCGCTCGACCGCGGGCCTCGGTGGCCGGGACCCCCACATCCACCAGTTCACGGCGACCTCCTTCGAGATCCGCTCCCACAGCGGCAAGGTCTTCGCCGGCGTCGACGGGGAGTCGCTCGAGCTCGCCAGCCCGTTGACGTTCGCCATCCATCCACGTGGACTGAGGCTGCGCGTGCCGGTGGCCAGTCTCGAGGTGGCCGCACGCCGGGACGCCCACGGCTTCGACCTCGGCGACCTCGTCGACGTCGCCCGTGGTCGTCCACCGTCGCACCACCACGGAATCGAGGGAACGACATGATCGAGGTGCCCGACAGCACACCGGTGTCCGCGTGGGTACGGGCAGCCCTCGCGGAGATGTCGCTGGTCGACCGGGCCCTCTACGCCGCCGTCGCCGAGTCGGACACCCCCACCCTGGACGTCGCCCTGCGCCGCCTGAGCCTCGCGGCTGACAAGTCGAAGCTGTGGTTCGGCGTGGCCACCGCGCTGGCGCTCTTCGGCGGGCCCGCCGGACGCCGGGCAGCGGTCAGCGGGGTGGCCTCGATCGGCGTCGCGTCCGGGTCCGTCAACCTCCTCTTCAAGCCCTTGGCCCGGCGCGGCCGGCCGGGTCGCGACGACGACCCCCTGCACGCCAGGCACGTGCCGATGCCCTCGTCGACGTCGTTCCCGTCCGGGCACTCCGCGTCGGCCTTCGCCTTCGCCGAGGGTGTCACCGCGACCGGCCCGTGGCCGGGCATCCTGCTGAGGCTCGCCGCCACCGCGGTCGCGGAGTCGCGCGTGCACTGCGGTGTGCACTATCCCGGCGACGTGGTGGCGGGATCACTCATCGGGATCACCTCGGGCAAGCTGGCGGCCACCCTCGTCGAGCGGCGCTGGCCCCGCTGACCACGCCAGCAGCTCGTCCATCGATGAGGAGATGCCGTCGGCGAGCAGCTGCAGGTCCGGGGTCGTGTCGTAGTCGCCCGTGAGGCCGACGGTGAGCGTGTCCCGGTAGGAGAACATCGCGACTCCGATGCGGACGCGGTCGGCGATCGGGACGTACGGCAGCATCTCGGTGACCTCCCGTCCCAGGGCATAGAGCGTCGTCCGGGGACCGGGCACGTTGGTGGTGACGGTCGAGACCTGCCGCTGGGGCAGCCGCAGCCCGAGCCGGATCCCCCATGCCACCGGAAGGAAGGGCCCGTACGCCGCCGCGCTCGTCAGGCTCGCGCCGGCTTCCGGTTCGTGCTGCGCACGCAGCGACTGGATGCGCGCGCGCACCTCCAGGAGCCGTTCGTGCGGGTCGGCCACGTCCACGGGCAGGTGGGGCAGCATGAGTGAGACGCGGTTGTCCGGGATCGACTCGTCGCCCGGCTCACGGGTGGACACCGGGACCAGCGACCGCAGGGCGTGCGGGTCGGCCTCCTCCCCCCGCGCCATCAGCAGCCGCCGGAAGCCTCCGCTCACCGCGGCCAGGGCCACGTCGTTGACCGTCACGCCGTACCGCTGCCGCACGACACGCACGTCGCCCAGCGAGATGTCCGCCCACGTGTAGCGACGACTCCCGTCCAACGGCCCCGTCAACGAGGTGGACCGGACCGGGCGCAGGGCCGAGGTCATCGACAGCAGCCCCCGCGCGGTGCGGGCGGAGGCGCCGGCCAGTCGGCGGGGGCTGGAGATCGTCCCCACCACGGCACGTGCGACCGGCACCGGCGAGGTCACCAGCTCCCAGGCGGCCTGCACGGTCACCGAGAGCGACGAGGGCGGGGCCGCGGGGTGCCAGTCGTCCGGCACCGGTGGTCGCGTCGTGGGGCTGGGATCCAGCACGAGCCGGTAGAGGTCGGTGCCGGACACCCCGTCGACGAGGCTGTGGTGCAGCTTGGACAGCAGCGCCCACCGACCGTCCGCGAGGCCCTCGCAGAACCAGTACTCCCACAGCGGACGGTCGCGATCCATCCGGCGCGACATCACCCGACTCATCAGCCGCCCGATCTCCTCCCGGCCACCGGGGGCCGGGAGCGCCGTGTTGCGGATGTGCCAGCGGATGTCGAAGTCGGGGTCGTCCACCCACAGCGGCGCCGCCAGGTCGAAGGGGACGGTGCGCAGCCGCTGCCGGTAGCGCGGGATGAGCGGCAGCCGTCCGGCGATCAGCTCGACGAAGTCCTCGAAGGGCGGCGCGGGCCCCTCGAAGACGGCCAGCGACCCGATGGCGAGCGCCGCCCGCGGGTCCACGTCCTCGGCGTCGAGGAACGCCGTGGCCAACGGGGTCAGTCGCTCCATGGTGGTCTCCTCGCGAAACCTCGCAACACCCCGAGGACGGCCGGGGCTCAGGAGGCGCGGGAGGCGCCGCTCTCGACGGACTGGCGGGGGCGGACCACGGCGGGTCCGGCGGGGGTCGCGGCGGGGCGGGCGAGGGAGTTCAGGACCCGGGCGGCGTGCACGGCGGACCGGTAGCGCCACCGGTCGACGCGAGTGACGGACGGGGCGGCGTGACTGGTTTCCAACATCTGCTCCTCATGGGCCGTGGTGGCATCGGCGTGGTGGGTGCACCCTGATCGGCTGCGCTGACGAGGTTAGGTGTGCCCGAGACCGCGATGAAGGGCCGAAGGTCCCGAAGCCACACCCGGATCTCGGCGCAGCGTCATCCGGTCCGGTCCGCAGCGGGTCGGTCCCCACCGGTCCGATCGACACCGCCCTGGTGGACGTCCAGGCGCAGGAGCCGGCTGGTGAGGTCCACGGCGGGCCCGAGCAGCAGGATGACCGCGACCGTGCCGAGCCCGACCGTGGCGTCGAGGAGCCACCCGACCAGCGCTCCCCCGCCCTGGAC
>NZ_JBFUMD010000206.1:0-6304 GCF_054049555.1 Nocardioides sp. P5_C9_2 | reverse complement strand
GTGGTCCACCCTGCGTGCCGAGCGTCGTCCCGAGCCGATCGCGATCACCACCGGCAGCAGCAACTTCAGCCGTGCGCAGGTCCCGTGGGGACTCGACCTCGCGGCCGCGTGGTCGTGGCGACTCATCATCATCTCGGCGGCGATGCTCGGCATCGCCTGGGTGCTCGCCTACCTCGCCGTCATCACGCTGCCGCTCGCGGTGGCCCTGCTCATCACGGCGCTCGTCGGTCCGGCCGTCGCCCGTCTGCAGTCGATCGGGCTGCCGCGACCGCTCGCGACCGGCGTGGTGATGGTCGTGGGCATCGCCCTGGTGGTGATGCTCCTGGCGTACGTCGGCCAGCAGGTCGCCACCGGTGCCCAGGACCTCGCCGACTCCGTGGTCGAGGGCCTCGACCAGGTCCGCCAGTGGCTGCTGACCGGCCCCCTCAACCTGAGCGACAGCCAGCTCAACGGGTGGCTCGAGTCGGCGCAGCGCACCATCACCGAGCAGTCCCGGGCGGGCGGCGCCGTCACCCGGGTGACCGAGGTCGGCACCGTGCTGGGGCACGTCGTGGCGGGCTTCTTCATCATCTTGTTCGCGACCTACTTCTTCCTCGCCGACGGCAGCCGCATCTGGGCCTGGCTGGTGCGCCTGGCGCCCCGCGCCGCCCGTGAGCACGTCGACGGGTCCGGTCGCGTCGCGTGGGTCTCGCTCACCCAGTTCGTCCGTGCAACCGTGCTGGTCGCGCTCGCCGACGCGATCGGCGTGATGGTGGTCGCCGCGATCCTGGGGGTGCCGTTCGTCCTCGCCATCGGCGTCCTCGTGTTCCTCGGCGCGTTCATCCCGATGGTCGGCGCCACCGTGGCCGGCCTGGTGGCCATCCTGGTGGCCCTGGTCGACCAGGGCCCGATCACCGCGCTGCTCATGCTGGGCGGGGTGATCCTGGTCCAGCAGATCGAGGGGCACGTCCTCCAGCCGTTCCTGATGGGCCGCTTCGTCTCCCTGCACCCGCTCGGCGTCATCGTGGCGATCGGCTGCGGCGTGCTGGTGGCGGGCATCGCGGGCGCGCTCGTCGCCGTACCCCTCGCGGCGGCCGGCAACGCGGTGGTCAACCACCTCGCCCGGGATCCCGGGCGGGAGGACTTCGAGTCGCCGGTGACCACCGACGACGAAGAGGACGATCTCGAGGAGGGTCTCGAGCGTGAGTCCCACGACCCGCACGAGCACACCACCGACGCACATCCACCGAAGGGCACGACACGTGACTGACCAGCAGGCAAGGCCGGTGTCGCTCGGCGACGTCGAGGAGGCCCGCGAGGTGCTCGCCGACATCGCGGTGCGCACCCCGATGGAGGAGTCGCGCTGGCTCTCGGCGCTGGCCGGAGGCCCGGTCAGCCTCAAGTGCGAGAACCTCCAGCGCACCGGCTCGTTCAAGATCCGAGGCGCCTACGTGCGCATCTCCCGGCTCTCGGCCGAGGAGCGGGCGCACGGTGTCGTCGCCGCGAGCGCCGGCAACCACGCCCAGGGGGTCGCCCTCGCGGCGACCACGCTGGGGATCGCCTCGACCGTGTTCATGCCCGAGGGCGCGCCGATCCCCAAGGAGAAGGCGACCCGCGGGTACGGCGCGGACGTGCGTTTCCACGGCCGCTACCTGGAGGACGCACTCGTCGAGGCGCGGCGCTTCGCCGACGAGACCGGTGCGGTGCTGATCCACCCCTTCGACCACCGCGACATCGTCGCCGGGCAGGGCACCGCGGGACTGGAGGTGCTCGAGCAGGAGCCCGACGTCCGCACCGTGCTGGTGCCGACCGGCGGCGGGGGACTGCTCGCCGGCATGGCCATCGCCATCAAGGCCCTGCGCCCCGACGTCCGGGTGGTCGGCGTGCAGGCCGAGGGAGCAGCCGCGTTCCCCGGCTCCCTGCGGGCGGGGGTGCCGGTGCCGCTGGACACCATGACGACGATGGCCGACGGGATCGCGGTCGGGCGTCCGGGCGACATCACGTTCACCGCCGTCCAGGAGCACTGCGACGAGATCGTCACCGTGTCGGAGGAGTCCCTGTCACGCGCGCTGCTGGCCCTCGTGGAGCGGGCCAAGATGGTCGTGGAGCCCGCCGGCGCGGCCGCGGTCGCGGCGATCCTGGACGACCCGACCGCCTTCGAGACCCCGGCCGTGGCCGTGCTGTCGGGCGGCAACATCGACCCGCTGCTGCTGAGCAAGGTGATCCGCCACGGTCTCGTCGCGGCGGGCCGCTACCTCTATCTCCGCGTCGTCATCCCCGACCTGCCCGGCGGCCTGGCCGCCCTGCTGCACGAGGTCGGCGAGGCGGGTGCCAACGTGCTCGAGGTGGYACACGAACGGATCTCGCCGAGCCTGACCCTCAACGAGGTCGAGGTGCTGGTCCAGCTCGAGACCCGGGGCGTGGAGCACGCCGAGACCGTCATGGCGCGACTGCGCGAGCGCGGCTACCGCGTCTACCCCTGACCCCCTGACACGGCACGAGGCCGGTCGGGCGGGGCCCGACCGGCCTCGTGGCTGGTCTCGAGTGGTGCTGTTCCGGATCAGGAACGGCGGTACCGGATCAGGAACGGCGGTGCCGGATCAGGAGTGATAGGGCTCGGCGTCGAGGATCTCGACGGTGACGTCCTTGCCGTTGGGGGCGGAGTAGGTGACCGAGTCGCCCTTGGACTTGCCGTTGATCGCGGCACCCATGGCGGACTGCGGCGAGTAGACATCGAGCTTGTCGCCCTCCGCGAGGTTCTCGCGGGCGCCGAGGAGGAACTTCTCCTCCTCGTCGAAGTCGGTGAGCCGGACGGTGACGACCATGCCGGGCTCGACGACGCCGTCGTTGGGCGGCGTCTCGCCGACCTCGGCGCGCCGGAGCATGTCCTCGAGCTGACGGATGCGGGCCTCCTGCTTGCCCTGCTCGTCCTTCGCGGCGTGGTAGCCGCTGTTCTCCTTGAGGTCACCCTCGTCGCGGGCCGCGGAGATCTTCTCGATGATCTCCTGGCGGCGCGGGCCCTTGAGGTCCGCGAGCTCGCCCTGCAGCTTGTCGAAGGCGTCCTGCGTGAGCCAGATGGTGCCGGCGTCCTGGGTCATGGCGGTGTACTCCTACGGTGTCGATCTGCCTTCGGTGTCGATTCGGTGTCGAACCGAAGAACAGTGGTGGGTGCGACGATCCGCACCCGACGTGGGTGGTGGTGGTGATGATGATCTGCGTTCGGTCCGGGCGCTCGCGGCCGACGACGGGCCGGCGCTGCCGGTCGAGCAGTGCTGCCACAGTAGCAACTGAAGCCCGCGCGTGCAGGTCGAGCACACACCCCGGGGGAGGGGGCCGGGGCCCGAGCCGTCAGCGCGGGCGCTGCTGGTCGGGTGTCGTGCAGCCGATGAGCTCGACGCTGGTGGCCCGTCGCTCGGTGCGCACCTCGACGTCGTTGCGTCCGTCGGTGGGGGTGAAGGCGAGCTCTCCGACGATGYTGTGGTCCTCGGCCAGGGCCCGGACCCGGCAGCTGGCGTCCGCCCCGTCGTCGAGGGCGACCTCGACCACGGCGGTGGCCGCGTGCTCACCCGCGACGTCGTACGCGGCGAGCTCGGACTCGACCGCAGGGGTGCCGTGCGACCACGCCGCCCACAGCACCCAGCCGACGAACACGGCGGCCAGCAGGGCGACCGCGGCGACGAGGACGGGGCGCCGCCAGGGCGCGGGCGCGCCGTACCGCTCGGAGAGATCGGTGGTCGACGGCCCTGGGTTCACGCCCCCAGCCTAGAAACTAGACTCCGGCCATGCCGCAGCAGACCCCCTCCAGCACTTCTGCACCGACCTCCGCGCCGACCTCCGCGCCGCACTCCGCGCCCGCCTCCGACCGGCCCCGTGCCGGCCTGCGCCTGATGCACGTGCATGCCCACCCCGACGACGAGTCGAGCAAGGGCGCCGCGTCGACCGCGAAGTACGTCGCCGAGGGCGTGGACGTCCACGTCGCGACCTGCACGGGAGGCGAGCGGGGCTCGGTCCTCAACCCCAAGATGGACCGTCCCGACGTGTGGGAGAACATCACCGAGATCCGCCGCGAGGAGATGCACCGCGCCCGCGACATCCTCGGCGTGCGGCAGGACTGGCTGGGCTTCATCGACTCCGGCTGGCCGGAGGGCGACCCGCTGCCGCCGCTGCCCGAGGGCTGCTTCGCGCTCGTGCCGCTGGAGGAGGCGACCGAGCGGCTCGTGCGACTCATCCGCGACTTCAAGCCGCACGTCATGACGACGTACGACGAGCGTGGCGGCTATCCGCACCCCGACCACATCCGCTGCCACGAGGTCTCGGTCGCGGCCTACCACGCGGCCGGCGACCCCGAGCGGTTCCCCGACGCGGGGGAGCCGTGGCAGCCGGCCAAGCTCTACTACCACCACGGCTGGAGCTGGGCGAAGACCAACGCCCTCCACGAGGCGATGCTCGCCCACGAGCTCGAGTCGCCGTACGAGGAGCGGCTCAAGAAGTGGGAGCGCGAGCCGGACTGGGACGACCGGATCACCACGAGGGTGCCCTGCGGGGAGTACTTCGGGGTGCGCGACCAGGCGCTGCTGGCGCACGCCACCCAGATCGATCCTGACGGCTTCTGGTTCGCGATCCCGCGCGAGATCCAGCAGAAGACCTGGCCGACCGAGGACTACGAGCTCGTGGTGAGCCACGTCGACTCGCAGGTCCCCGAGGACGACCTGTTCGCCGGCATCACGCCGGATGGCTCCTGACCCGGCCCTGATGGTGGGACGTTCAGGCACCTGACGGATACTGGACCCATGCTCGATCTGCTGCTGATCACCCTGGCCGACAAGACCCCCGAGCCGGAGGACGTGAAGGCCGGCTGGACGGCCCTGATCATCTTCCTGCTGCTCGCGGTGGCGGTCGCCGTGCTCGGCTTCAGCCTGGTCAAGCAGCTGCGCAAGGCGCAGTCGGCCAAGGACGCCGGGCTGTACGGCGACGAGCCGGTGGACCGCACCGCGGCCCCGTCCCCGCAGGACGCCGACCTGGACCGGGACGACCCGCTGGCCGGTGCTGGCGGTGACGAGCCCACCGCCCGTCCAGACGACGGGGTCGAGCACCGCTCCTGAGCCGCGTCAGCCGCCCACGCCGTAGTCAGGCGTCGACGTCGCTCGGGTGCACGGCGAGCGGTGTCACCGCGATGTCCATGTAGGGGAACAGCGGCAGCCCCGACAGGAGCTCGTGGAGCGCGTCGTTGGACTCCACGTCGAAGATCGACACGTTGGCGTACTCGCCGACCACCCGCCACAGGTGCGGCCAGCGACCCGAGCGCTGCACCTCCTGGGAGTAGGCCTTCTCGCGGGCGACCAGGTCGGCCCTCACCCCGGGATCCATGTCCAGCGGGATCCGGACGTCCATCCGTACGTGGTACAGCACGCGATCAGCCCCGCGTCGGGTCGAGGACGAAGCCGTACGCCACGGTCGCGCTGCCGTCGGCCTGCTGCTGCGGGTCGAGGACCAGCTCGGGCTTGACCGCCGAGG
Organism: Nocardioides sp. P5_C9_2; assembly: GCF_054049555.1. Lineage (NCBI taxonomy): Bacteria > Bacillati > Actinomycetota > Actinomycetes > Propionibacteriales > Nocardioidaceae > Nocardioides > Nocardioides sp. P5_C9_2. The sequence goes on along the minus strand of NZ_JBFUMD010000206.1, from coordinate 811 downwards.
CGATGTCGTCGTCGTTGTGCTCGTCACCGGGGAAGTAGAGCTGCGCGGTCAGCAGCTCGTGGCCGGGCGCGGACACCTTGACGTGCAGGTGCGCGGGACGCCAGGCGTGCCATCCGGCGGCCTTGATCAGCTTTCCGCAGGAGCCGTCGGTGGGGATCTGGTACGGCGCGGGCTGCACCGTATGGATCTCGAAGGCCCCGTCCTCGCCGGTCGTGAAGGTGCCGCGCAGGTTCCACTCCGGGATGCCGGGGGCGAACTGGGAGTAGAAGCCGTCGGCGTCGGCGTGCCACAGCTCGACCTTGGCGCCCCCGAGCGTCGAGCCGTCGGTGGAGGTGACCCGACCGGTCCAGGTGAGCGGCGTGCCGCCTTCGTCGTCACGCATCGAGATGGTGCCGTCGGCGCCCCGCTCGGGGGCGTCGGGCACGTAGTACGGACCCTCGATCGAGCCCTTGTTGCCCTCCCGGTGCTCTGTGTTGACGTCCTCGACGACGTGCTCCAACCACACGTCGAGGAACAGCGGCCACTCGCCGTCCTCGCCGACCCCGATCATCCAGGCCTTGAGGGCGTTGAACTCGTCGTAGGTGACCTTGTGCTTGCGGACCGTCGCGTAGATCGCGTCGAGGACCTCGCGGGCCATCGCGTCGACGCGCTCGACAGGGACGTCCTTGACTGCGGCGTACGGCGACTTGTCGGCGTGGAAGCGCTCGGTGGCGCTGGCGCCCGAGGCGGCCGCGGTCGCCTCGGGCGCGTGGACGGGGCTGGTGGTGCTGCTCATGGCGGTGCTCCTTGGATGAGGTGGTGCCTTCTGGAG
>NZ_JBFUMD010000205.1:0-6312 GCF_054049555.1 Nocardioides sp. P5_C9_2 | reverse complement strand
CATCCGCAGCGAGAACTCGGTGGAGAACAGGCAGGTGTTCTGGCCCTGGTCCTCCTTGAGGATGTCGGCCTGCACGGTGCCGCGCACGTTGGCCAGCGCGTACGCCGCGAGCTCGGCGTGCTCGGACTCGTCCGGCTCGCGGTCGTGCTCGGCGCGGAACTTCTCCACCTGCTGGTCGATGACCGTGTTGAGGAAGAAGGCCAGCACGGTGGGGGCGGGGCCGTTGATCGTCATGGAGACGCTCGTCGACGGGGCGACCAGGTCGAAGCCGTCGTACAGCGCCTTCATGTCCTCCAGCGTGGCCACCGAGACCCCGGACGTGCCGACCTTGCCGTAGACGTCGGGGCGGGGGTCGGGGTCGCGGCCGTAGAGGGTGACGGAGTCGAAGGCGGTCGAGAGCCGGGTCGCGTCACCGTCCTGGCTCAGGATCTTGAAGCGACGGTTGGTGCGGGCCGGGTCGCCCTCACCGGCGAACATCCGGGCCGGGTCCTCGCCGTCGCGCTTGAAGGGGAAGACGCCGGCGGTGAAGGGGAAGAAGCCCGGCAGGTTCTCGTTGCGCCAGAAGCGCACCAGCTCGCCGTGGTCGGTGGTGCGGGGGAGCGCGACGCGGGGGATCCGGTTGCCCGACAGGGACTCGCGGGTGAGCTTGGTGTGCAGCTCCTTGTCGCGGACCCTCACCACCTGCTCGTCACCGGAGTAGGACTCCACGACCGCGGGCCAGGCCGCGATCTGGTCGGCGACCTCGTGGGGGAGCGCCTTGCGCGCCTGCTCCAGCAGCCCGCCGACACCGTCGGACGCCTCGCCCGCCTCGACGAGCTCGCCCTGCACGAGGTCGAGGCGCTGCACCCGGCTGGCGGCGGCGGCGTGCTCCTCGGTCCGGGCGTGGTAGCCACGCACGGTGTCGGTGATCTCGGCGAGGTAGCGCACCCGGTCGGTGGGGACGACCTGGCGGATCCCGGAGGAGTGTCGTACGTCGACGTGGGGCAGCGTGCCCTCGGTGACGGGCAGCCCCTGGCCGGCGAGCTGGTCGCGGAGGTGCTGGTAGAGCGCGGTGACGCCGTCGTCGTTGAACGTGGCGGCGCTGGTGCCGAAGACCGGCATGTCGGCGGGCTGCTTGCCGAACGCCTCGCGGTTGCGGACCATCTGGCGACCCACGTCGCGCAGCGCGTCCTTGGCGCCGCGGCGCTCGAACTTGTTGATGGCCACGGTGTCGGCGAAGTCGAGCATGTCGATCTTCTCCAGCTGCGAGGCCGCGCCGAACTCGGGTGTCATCACGTAGAGGGAGGAGTCGACGTAGGGGACGATCGCCGCGTCTCCCTGGCCGATGCCGGGGGTCTCGACGACCACCAGGTCGAAGCCGGCGGCCTTCATCACGTCGATGGCGTCGGCCAGGTGCTCGGGTACCTCGTGCGCCCCCCGGGTGGCCAGGCTGCGGAAGAAGACGCGGTCCCCGTCGAGGGAGTTGGCGCGGATCCGGTCGCCGAGCAGTGCGCCGCCACCCTTGCGCCGGGTCGGGTCGACGGCGATGACGCCGATGCGCAGCTTGTCCTGCTGGTCGACGCGGAAGCGGCGGACGAGCTCGTCGGTGAGGCTGGACTTGCCGGACCCGCCGGTGCCGGTGATGCCGAGCACGGGCGTCGTGCGCGCTGCCGCGGCCTGCCGGATGCGGGTGAGCGTGTCCTCGCCGAGCTGTCCGGTCTCGGCGCCGGTGATCGCCCGCGCCACGGCCAGCCGGTCCCCGGCCAGCACGGCCTCCACCTCGGCCCGGCGCTTCTCCCAGGGGTCGAAGTCGCAGTCGGCGACCACGGAGTTGATCATCCCGACGAGGCCCATCTTCTGCCCGTCCTCGGGGGAGAAGATGGTCACGCCGGACTCGCGTAGCCGCGTGATCTCGGCCGGCACGATCACGCCGCCGCCGCCGCCGACCACCTTGACGTGGTCGGCCCCCGCCGCGCGCAACGACTCCACGAGGTACTCGAAGTACTCCACGTGCCCGCCCTGGTACGACGAGACGGCGACGCCCTGCACGTCCTCCTCGAGCGCCGCGTCCACGACCTCCTGCACGGAGCGGTTGTGCCCGAGGTGGATGACCTCGCAACCCTGGCTCATGAAGATGCGCCGCATGATGTTGATCGACGCGTCGTGCCCGTCGAAGAGGCTCGAGGCCGTGACGAGGCGGACGGGGTGCTGCGGCCGGTGGAGCTCGGGCATGGGAATCCCTCGGGGAAGATGGTTGGACGTCCTAGCAACGCGATCCTAGGACATCCAACTAACTACTGGGAAGTAGCCGGGGCGGCCACGTGGTCGCCCGCGGCCGCGCGGAGCTCGGCCAGCAGCTCGGTGAGGCGCAGCACGTCGTCGACGGGGATGCCGGGGGACTCGAAGACGCGCGCGTTGAGCCCGCTCGTGGCCTCGTCGACGACGGCCCGACCGGCGTCGGTGAGGGCGGCGAGAACGACCCGGCGGTCGTCCTCGCGACGCAGGCGCTCGACATACCCCTGGCGGACCAGGCGCTCGACGGCGCTCGTCACGCTCGTGGGGTGCACCTGCAGCAGGGATCCGAGCCGGGTCATGGCCATCGAGCCGGACTGCGCGAAGGACAGCAGTCGCAGGATCTCGTAGCGTGCGAAGGTCAGGTCGAGCGGGCGCAGGACAGCATCGATCTGCTCCATCAGGAGCTGCTGGACCCGGACGATCGACGTCACCATGGCCATGCCGTCGGCCGCGTCGTCCCACCCGTGGCGGACCCACTGGCTCCGCGCCTCGTGGATGGGGTCCCGTTCGGCTGTCATGGGTGCAGGCTACGGGAGACTGCTAGGACGTCCTAGGAGCGTCCGCCGCAGAGAAGTCCCGATGGGGCGGCCGCGGCCGGGCGTCCGCGGCGCCGGCCGAGCCGGTGGGTGGGGCACCCGAGCGGTGGACGGGTCGTGTAGGCATGGAGCACGGCCACGAGGGCCAGCCTGCTGAAGGAGTGTCGATGAGCCTGATCATGTCGCGGCGCGACCTCGAGTTCCTGCTCTTCGAGTGGCTCGACACCGAGTCGCTCCTCGAGCGGGACCGGTTCGCCGAGCACTCCCGCGACGTCGTGGAGGACCTGCTCGGACTCGCCGAGAGGATCGCGACCGACCACTTCGCTCCGCACAACAGGGCCGCGGACCTCGCGGAGCCGCGCTTCGACGGGGAGYGGGTCGCGCTGGTCCCGGAGGTCGAGCCGGCGCTGAGGGCCTTCGCCGACGCCGGGTTCCTCGCCGCGCCGCTGAGCGAGGAGGCCGGTGGGCTGCAGCTGCCCTCGTCGGTCTTCGGGGCGTGCATGGCCTGGTTCCACGCGGCCAACGTGGGGACGGCGGGCTACGCGCTGCTCACCCTGGCCAACGCCAACCTCCTCACGGTCCACGCCGCCCCGGAGCTGGTGGCCCGCTTCGTGGAGCCGATGACCACCGGCCGTTTCTTCGGCACGATGGCCCTCTMGGAGCCGGAGGCGGGCTCCAACCTGGCCGACATCACCACCCGGGCCGAACCGCAGCCCGACGGCACCTACCGGCTCTTCGGGCGCAAGATGTGGATCTCGGGCGGGGACCACGAGATGGGCGAGAACATCGTGCACCTGGTGCTCGCCCGCACCCCGGGCTCCCCGGTCGGCACCCGGGGGATCTCCCTGTTCCTGGTGCCGAAGTTCCTGGTGGCCGAGGACGGCACGGTGGGCGAGCGCAACGACGTCGTGCTCGCGGGCATCAACCACAAGATGGGCTTCCGCGGCACCGTCAACACCGCGCCCGTCTTCGGCGAGGGCGCCTTCTCGCCGGGTGGGCTTCCGGGCGCCGTCGGCCATCTCGTCGGCACCGTGAACCGTGGCCTGCCCGCGATGTTCACGATGATGAACGAGGCCCGGATCGGCGTCGGGCTGGGCGCCACCGCGCTGGGCTACACCGGCTACCTGAAGTCGCTGGCCTACGCGCGTGAGCGGTTGCAGGGCAGGCCGGTCGGTGCGTCGCCGGAGTCGCCCCAGGTGCCGTTGGTCGAGCACCCGGACGTGCGTCGGATGCTGCTGGCGCAGAAGTCGTACGTCGAGGGCGCGCTGGCGCTGAACCTCTACTGCTCCCGGCTGGTCGACGACCTCGCGTCCCTGGACGACGCGACCCGGACGGCCGAGGCCGAGAAGCTGCTCGGGGTCCTCACCCCGATCGCCAAGAGCTGGCCCTCGCAGTGGTGCCTGGCCGCCAACGACCTGGCCATCCAGGTGCTCGGAGGCGCCGGCTACACCCGGGACCACGACGTCGAGCAGCACTACCGCGACAACCGGCTGAACGCGATCCACGAGGGCACCCACGGCATCCAGGGGCTCGACCTGCTCGGTCGCAAGGTGCTGCTGGACGCCGGCGCCGGACTGGCCCTGCTGGTCGGCCGGATGCAGGAGACCGCCCGCCGGGCCGCCGGCACCGTCGTCCCCGAGGGGGTCCGGTACGCCGAGCAGCTCACGACCGCGGCCGACCGGCTCGTCGAGGTCACCGGTGCGATCGCGGGCCGCGACGACCAGCGGACCATGCTCGCCGATGCCACCGTCTTCCTCGAGGCGACCGGACACCTGGTGGTGGCGTGGCTGTGGCTCGAGCAGTGGCTCGTGGCCGATGGCAAGGAGTCCGCGTTCTACGAGGGAAAGCGGGCCGCGACGGCGTACTTCTTCGGCCGTGAGCTGCCGAAGATCGAGCCCATGCTCGACCTGCTCGCCGCCGGTGACCGCACCACCCTGGACCTCGATCCCGGCGTCCTGTGAGCCTGCGGTCCTCCCGATCAGGACACGGGTGCCACGGTCGTCACCAGCCGCCGGGAAAGCGTGCCGAGCCGGCCACTCCCGCGAGGACGACGACACAGGCGACAGCGGCCGCGAGCATCAGCTCCCGGCCGTGATGGCGCCACCGCTCGACCATCAGCAGGACCGCCCCGACCAGCGCCACCGCACCGGGCAGGACGAGCAGCCCCGCCGGCGGGGCCGCCGCACCCGYCGCGACCCCCAGCACGATCCCGCCGGCGAGGGCACGGCGTACGGCGACCGGGCGATCCCCGCGGGCGAGCCCCACCGCCGTCACCGCACCCCCGCTCGCCAGCTGGTCGGGCGCGAGGACCCGCATCAGCAGGGTCGAGGTGCCCGAGTCCGTCACCACGACCACGTCCCGGAACCGGTCACGCAGGGCGTAGTGCCTGACCAGGTCGTCGAGCCGGTGACCGCGGTCGGCCGGGGGCGAGCTCACCGGTGCCAGCAGCATCTCCACGTGTGGCTCGACGTCGAGGACGCTCACCACCCGCCTGGCCTCGGCCGTCGGAGCGGTGATCACCACGGGGTCACGACCCAGGCCCTCCCGGATGCGCACCAGCTCGGCCGCGTCCGCCGGTGCGCTGACCACGAGGATGCGCTGGCGACCGGGCACGCTGGCGACGATAGCCGTCGCGCGCACGTGGGGACCTCCGCGGCACCGGACCTCGTCAGGCGCCTGTCGGGGCCTGAACGGGGTACCCGGGACGGATGGACACCGCCGAGCATGGATCCGCAGACCGCGATCGGGGAGCCGCCCTCGAAGGCGATCGGGCGTGGAGTCGGCGTCTTGTCTCGCGTGGCGGCATCGACCTGGCCGTGCGCGAGGGCGGCAACCGGGACGGCCCCACGATCGTGCTGGTGCACGGCTGGCGCGACACCCATCGCGTCTGGGACGAGCTGAAGGACGACTTCTACGCGGTCATCGACACCGTGAGTCCCGACGCGGCCGTGCGCGTGGTGGCGCACCACGGGGGATCGGTCCAGGTGTGGACTGCCGTCTACCGTCCGGGGGCCGAGGACCGCGTGTCGTCCTTCATGTCGCTGGGCGGGTGCGAGGCCGACCCCGGCCGAGGTCACCGTCCTCGTCGCACCCAGCCGAGCGCGGTCAGGGAAGCCAGTCCTATCGCAAACCCGACGGAAGCATGGGCGACATCAAGCTGCACGAGCGACGCACCCAGGACGAACGGCGTGCTGAGGCCTCGAGCCTCTCCCACCAGCGCGAGGGCGTCGTACTGCCCCGCGGCGCTGCCGATCAAGGCGCACACAACGAGGTAGACGCCAGCCGCATACCAACGACGCAACGCAGACTCCTGGGATTCCGTAGGTGCTGTTCGGCACCGCACGAGGCCTCGCGAACAGGACGCGACCCTCTCACGACTGCGGGCACCCGCCGCCGATCGGCACCCGGGTGCGTTGCCAGCGGCTCGCGGGGGAGGCCACGCATCCGATCGTGTCGATGTCCGGATGTTCGTCGTGTGTACGGAACCCCGACGGTCACCATG
>NZ_JBFUMD010000204.1:0-6324 GCF_054049555.1 Nocardioides sp. P5_C9_2 | reverse complement strand
ATGGTGCTCGGTGCGATGAGTCGGTCAGGCCTCCGCGCCGTCGGCAGGTCGAGCCACTCCCTGAGCCTCCGCAGTCTTGGCCGCGTCGCGTTTCTCGCCGAGATCGGCGAGGAGCGAGTCGATCGCCACGAAACCGCCTCCGAGCAGGACCGCACCGATCGGTGTCGGCAGYTTCGTGCGCCGGAGCGCCGTCGTCGCGGCCAGCATCGCTGTTGACCACGACGCCACGGCCGTCGCGAAGGACACCGAGCCGCGTTTCCACGGCTCGTCCGTGTCAGGGATGACCATGAAGACCTGTAGTCCGGGCTTGTTCACGAACCAGCCGCCCGCGTAAGCCGCGAAGAGGATGCGCGAGCGCGTGGACGTGCCAGTGGCGAGGTAGGAGCCAGCCACACCGACGCCTCGGATCACTGCCCCTGGTCGCACCTTCATCTCCGCACCTCCGCGTCGATCGTCTCGCGTCCCTCGTCGAGGGGCAATGGCCAGACCTAGATACCTGCACGTACAACCGGGCGTGGCTCGAACCGCTCCGCAATGGCTTGGCGGGCACAGCAGCGCTCAACGCGGCAGACCCGGGCGTGAGGCATCAGCGGGAGAACAACGACCTGTGCTCCTCGATCCACGTGATCGCTGCCAGTTCTTCCCTCTCGACACTGCCCTCAGCGACCCACGTCTTCTGTGGTTCCCGCCCTTGATCCGCAAGGAAGCGCACGTGCTCGATGGTGTAGCGGACGCGTCGAACAACTACGTCAGCGACGTCAAAGTCGGCCGCAATGCCGTACGCGTCGAGGAAGGCTTCGATGCGCGCGCGCCGGTCGGGGAGCTGTGGGAAGTGGTGCCACTCCAGTGCCGACTGGTCGTCTCGTATCGGAGCGAACCACAGCAAGGCGTATGCCACGTCTTCGAGCTTGGACGCGCGGTGCAGGAAGTCCCAGTCGATGAGCGCGACCGCCTCTCCGTCCCGCCAGACGAAGTTCCACGGTCCGGGATCGCCATGGACGAACACGTCGCCGCCCTCGACCGAGGGAGCGGCAAAGACGGCGTTGTCCGGTGGAACCCAGTCCGTCGAGGCGTCGTGAATGCGCCGCAGCAGACGCGCTGCCGACCGCAACCCCTGCTCGTCGTGCTGGTTCTTCCAACCGTCACCGCCACTTTCGCCCTCGATGAAGCGAAGCGTCTCCGTCTCATCGGTGAGCGAAATTGGCTCGGGAACGCAGTCGAGACCTTTGGCGCGAAGATGCCGCAGGAATGAGTGCGCGGTTGGGGTGTGGGGCCCGGCCGGACGAGTGACTGTTTCAGCCGTCAACTCGATTGGCCGCAGCTGCTCGTTCACTTCTGCCGCTCGGCTCAACACCTCGTCGCTTGCCATGGTGGGACCTTCACATGAGCACCGGTTCGACACCAACGAGTTCTGGCGAAACCACGCGCTCATTGGCATGGGCGGACGCACGGGTCGCGGCAGATGCGGACGTAGAGGGACGGAACGGGTTCCCCACGTCGCGAGTCATAGCGGCGTGAGACTCGCCGACGTGTATCCCTACCGGGTGGCGGCTTTGCTGTTGTGCGCTTGGACGGCCGGCATGCTCGGGGCACCCCCGGCCGCCGCTTCGTGCGCGACTGCCCCTGTCCCATCGCCATATGCGTTCGTAGGAACGGTCATCGCAACCAGCCAAGGTGATCGGGTGGTGCAGGTTGTGACTGATGACGGCGCGACCGTGACTGTTCGGGGAACGACCGGTTCCTTCACTTCAGTAGATCGTCGCTATGCGTTGGGCGGTAGGTACGAGTTCCACCCGCTCAACGACGAGTCCCCCTACTCGGACAACTCGTGTACTGCGACCCGACAACTGAGCGGCCCCTCGTTGTCCGCTATGCCTCCCGAGGTAAGTAGGGGAGTCCTGCCTGAGTGGCTCCCGGTAGACGAGCAGGCTGGCCCGGTGGGCTACCTGCTCTTCTTCGGACCTATCACCGTCGCCCTCGGCATTCTGATTGTCGGGCTGCGTGGAGTTGTCCGTGGAAGGCGCACTGCGTCGCGAACCTCGTGAGCACCCTGCGTAGCGCACGTCTTTACGCGCCCGGTCTCGGCATGTGCGGCGCAACTGCTGAGGGCGTTGCCCCGTCTGCAGGGTGGTCTGTACCGGGACGCGCCTGGCGTTGCTCGCCGCCATACTGCAAGAGGACCGTCCCTCATGTTCGCACCGAGGAGGTGATCGTGATGGCACTCGCGCCGAGCATGAGCAAGCGCCTGGCGGCCGAGTTCCTCGGCACGTTCGTCCTCGTCTTCGGTGGCTGCGGGACGGCCGTTCTCGCTACGACCAACACCGATGTCGGTGTCGGGTGGCTAGGCGTCGCGCTCGCCTTCGGCCTCACGGTCCTCACCATGGCGTACGCAGTCGGCCACATCTCCGGTGGCCACTTCAATCCCGCAGTCACCCTGGGCGCGGCGGCTGGGGGCCGGATCGCCTGGAAGGACGCCCCTGCCTACATCGCCACTCAGATCGTTGCCGGGGTCGTGGCTGGCGCCGTCTTGCTGGTCGTGGCCAACGGGCTGGACGGCTTCTCGGCCGTGGACAGCGGCTTCGCCTCGAACGGCTACGGCGATCGCTCACCGATGGGCTACAGCCTGCTCGCCTGCTTCATCATCGAAGTCCTGCTGACGGCCATCTTCCTGTGGGTGATTCTGGGCGCCACCGACACTCGCGCGCCCAAGGGGCTGGCACCGCTGGCCATCGGCCTCGCGCTCACCCTTATCCACCTGATCAGCATCCCGGTGACGAACACGTCGGTGAACCCGGCGCGGTCCATCGGTGTGGGAGTGTTCGCAGGCGCAGACGCCATCGCGCAACTGTGGCTGTTTGTCGTCGCCCCGATCGCCGGTGCCCTGATCGCTGGCGTCACCTACGCCACCTTGCTCGGCGACGATGCAGCCGTCAGCCTGCCCGAAGCCATGGAGACCTGAGTCCCGACGTCGCCAGATCTCGGCGCTGAAGCCCGCACGTAGGCACGTCACTCAGCCGGACCGACGCGGGGCCTTCTTCGACGCCGACCTCGGCAGCCTCGGCCTCCTGTGCCCCTTCGGCAGCCTTCGACGCGTCGCGGGTCTCACCTGCTCGATCGTCTCGCGCAAACTCGCCCACCGGCAAGCATCCGCATCTCGGCATGAGCGCGCACTCGTGGCGGCAGATGAGGACGTTCAGGCGTGCGGTGCCCGAGACCGGAGGGCCGTCAAAGCCGGCCGTAGGCCCGTAGGGTGCGCAGAGCCCGGAGAGTCTCGATCCCACGCCACTCCAGTGCGGAGGCGCACCCTGGTGGTTCCCACGTGATCGACCAGCCACCGTCTGGCTCCTGGTCACGGACCAGGCGGTCGAGGTGGCCCCCGATGGTTGTGTCGTCGAACAGTCGCCTCCAGGGGCTGTCCGGCGACGGCGCCAGGTGGAGCGGGGTAAGGCCGTAGCCCGGGTCCGACGGATCCGCCCGGTACCAGGCGGCCTTGCTCAGCCAGTCGCCCACGTGCGCAGCGACGGTCTCCGCCCGACCTCGGTCAGGCACGTGGGCGAGGAAGACCAGCACCTCGCTCAGAGCGTGCGCGTCTTCGTCGAAGCCCGGTTCCAGTCGTTCCCAGGTCCAGTCGGTGGCCCGGTCGAGCCACGGGTGGGTGACGCCCAGCTGGTGCAGCCGCCCGGCCAGCCCGGCGGTCGGGTTCAGTCCGGGCGTGTAGGTCCACTCCGACCAGTGCTCGGCCCGCGGGTAACGCTCCATGACCGGCAAGGCCAAGGACACCGCTCCGTTGGGAGCGGCCACCGAGGCCAACCAGTCACAAGCGCCGCTGACAAGTCCGTCCTCGTCTGGGTTGTCTGAGCCTTCCGCGGTGTCGCCCTCGYTGGCTGCCAGGAGGATTCCGAGAGCGCACTCGACGTCGATGGGAAGGCTTGCCGGGCAGCGCTTGTCGGGTTCCAGGCCGTGACCGAACCCCCCGTCGGGGTTGCGGTAGGCCCGAACGGCGTCAGTCACGCCGGAGGGGTCGGCTACGTCGAACAGCACGCCCGCGAGGCGGCGCTCGACAAGCCTTCCTTCGCGGTCGAGAAATGCTCGAGCAGCAGCGAAGGGGTCTTCGGTCACGGACGGCAGTCTGGCACGAGAAGCACCTCGCGTCGGTCAGCCAACGATGCGCAGCAGCGCGGTTCGCGAAGCACGCTCATCGGCAGTTCCGCGTGCTCTCAGCGGCAGATGCGGATGCAGGAAGTGCATAGGGTGGGGTCCGGCCGGCCCGGCAGGTAAGAGGGAGAGACGGGTTCCACCGCAGGGTGGAAGAAGTGCTGGGAAGTAGACCCCGCCTCCTCGCCGACCACGGACCAATCGCGGCAGATGCGGAGTTTGGCGTGTCGCGGGTTGCCACGTGGGAACGTGAGCGCATGGACGCGCCCTACCCGTCGCCCCCGACTCTCGATCGCTCCACCGCACAGGCTCTCGTGACGTGGCTGGACGCGATGGCTGACCGGCTGTCAGCCGAACACGCGACTGCCGCCTCTCATGGCCACGCGGTCTCCGGTCAGAGCCTGAAGAACCTGGACTTGTACACGAACGCTGCGCTGCTCTTCCGCGAGGCATACAGCGTGGGTTGAGCGCCCGTCCACGCCAGGTCGGCGCGAGCCGATCGCTGAGCCATGCGACGTTTGAAGGGACGGTCCATCGGCGAGGTCTCCGTCGGCGTGAGTGAGCCGGGGCCGGCTGGTGACCTGGGCAGGCGAGGACGGCGGCCCGCTCGACATCGGCCGTGGCTCGCACCGGGTGCGGGTGAGCGCGCGGGGCCGCGATGAGGGTGCGGCCGGCGAGCGACCATGCCGCCTACTGGCACCGAGAGGTCGGTGGGCGTCGCTGAAGGTTCATCGCACTTCTCCCGTCGTACGGACCATTCGGTGCTCCCGCCCAACCTGTTCGCTCTTCGTGCACCCGTCCAGCCGGAAGCCCTGCCGCTCGTAGAACGCGACAGCACGATCGTTGCCCTCCAGCACCCACAAGTACGCCGGTGCGGATCCGAGCGCCGCGCTCAACAGTGCGTAGCCAACGCCGTGCCCGTACACGGCGGCGCGCACGTAGAGGGCCCACACCTCGAGATCAGGGAGGTTGGTCCGAGCTTCGTCGCGTCCCGGTCCGTGGCTCATGAAGCCGACCAGGCCACCGTCGCCATGAGACCGAGCGAGCCAGGTGCGCCCGTCACCGACGAGGATGTTCTCTCGCCAGCGTGCGACCCGGAGGGAACGGGACCTGCGGCGCTCCATCAGGATCTCGGCGCCGATCAGATCGCTGTATGCCTCCTCCCACACGTCAAGGTGCAGCGATGTGAGGGGCCGGCGTCGGGCTCGCTGCGGTCGTCGCAGGGGTGGTCCTCACGGCATGGCACCGGCGCACTCATTCCCCCCTGACGGTCGTTGGCCCGGTGATCGAGTCCCGTCGCGACGACCACCCTTCACGGCCGCGCCGYCAGCTCGCCGGGTCAGAACCGGTAGTCGAACTCCGCGACGTCCTTGGCGTAGACCTCGGCGATGCGCTCGCGCGTAGTGGACGTGTAGTAGTCGCGCCACGAGCCGCTGGAGCGGGCGTTGCGGTGCGGCAGCTCGATCGCCGGCATGCCCAGCTCGCGTTGGATGGTGGCGATGTCCTCGGCCAGGTGCTCGGTGCGGCCGATGAAGTCGGCGCGGTGGTCGTCGCCCACGAGGTAGTCGACCTGCGGCATGGCGAGCCGGTCGTGCTCGGCGGTGCCGCGCAGGACGAACTCGTCGAAGTCGGCGTACGCCGCGACCGCTCGCCAGAGCGGGTTGCCGTCCCGGGTCGAGCCCCAGTGGCCGTCCTGCGGCCGCCCGGAGGCGGGCCCCCAGCGATGGTTCCAGGTGTCGATCATCGAGTACCAGGACACCATCCGCGACCAGGGGTTGCGCACGAAGCCGAAGGACCAGTAGTCGGCCAGCCCGGGCTCGTGGCGCAGGATCCGCTGGAGCCGCGCGTGCCGCTGCCTGCCGACCGTGCGGGCATCGGGGCAGGCCTCGCGGAGCAGCTGCTCGACCGACGCCCCGCCCGTCTTGGGGATGTGGACGAACAGCATCCGGCGGTCGTCGGAGATGAGCACCCGAGCAGGCTAGACGACGGTCGCCCGTCGGCCGGACGCCCGGTGTGGCGGGCGGGCCGTCGGTGCGTGTCGACCCGCCGCCTAGGCTTGCCGGGTGAACCGCTTCCGTGCTCGCAACAAGTCCGACGCCACCCTGCGCTCCTCCCCGGACCAGGTGTGGGACGTCCTCACCGACCCGGTGCTCCTGACGAAGCTGACGC
>NZ_JBFUMD010000203.1:0-6347 GCF_054049555.1 Nocardioides sp. P5_C9_2 | reverse complement strand
CGGCTACCTCATCCGCACCCTCGCCCCCGGGGTCGTCACCGCGGGCGGCATGACGCTGGCGGCGATCGGCTTCGTGCTGATGACCCGCTGGGACCTCACCTCCCTGTCGCACTGGTCGGCCACCGTCGCCCTGGTGGTGGGTGGCCTCGGCTTCGGCCTCGCCCTGGCCCCGGTCAACGCCGCCCTGCTCGCCCACACCGACGACGACGTGCACGGGGTGGCGAGCGCCTTCGTCGTCGTCGCCCGGATGGTCGGCATGCTCGTGGGGATCTCCGCGCTGACCGTGATCGGGTTGCGGCGCTACTACGCCGAGCAGGCCGACGTACCGCCCGTCCGCGAGGTCTGCGGCGGGTCGAGCCGCTGTCCGGAGTTCAGCCGGCTGCTCAAGCTCGCCGGGATCGCCCAGGAGCACGCGGTCTTCTGGGGCGCCGCCGGGTGCGCCGTGGTCGCGGGCATCCTGGCGCTCGTGCTGTTCGCGGGGGCACGCACCGACCGGGTCAGTGCGCGCGACGCCCTGTCGGCGCACTGACCCGGGCCAGGGGGGTCAGCTCGTGTGCTGCACCTCCTGGAGACCGTGGACCGGGGTGTCGATCCCCTCGAAGCGGGCCTTGAGCTGGAGCGCGAGGTAGAGCGAGTAGTGCCGCGACTGGTGCAGGTTGCCGCCGTGCATCCACAGGTTCTGGATCTGCGTCGGCTTCCACATGTTGCGCTGCTCGCCCTCCCACGGGCCGGGGTCCTTGGTCGTCTCCGATCCCAGTCCCCAGACCTTGCCCAGCCGGTCGGCGGTGTCCTGGTCGATCAGGTCGGCCACCAAGCCGTTCATGGAGCCGTAGCCGGTCGCCATGACCACGACGTCCGCGGCCAGCTCGGTGCCGTCGGCGAGCACGACGGCGTCGGCGGTGAGGTGGTCGATCTGGCCGCTGACCAGCCGGACGTCGCCGTTGGCCACCAGCTCGGCCGCACCGACGTCGATGTAGTAGCCCGAGCCCCGGCGGAGGTACTTCATGAACAGTCCCGAGCCGTCGTCGCCCCAGTCGTGGTCGAAGCCCGCGGCCTCCAGCCGCTCGTAGAAGTCCTTGTCCTTCTCGGCCATCGCCTGGTAGGCCGGGATCTGGAAGCGGTGCATGATCCGGTAGGGCAACGACGCGAAGATCAGGTCGGCCTTCTCCGTGGTGACCCCCGCCGCCAGGGCACGCTCGGAGTAGAGGTCGCCGAGGCCGTGCTCCATCAGGCTGTCGCTCTTGACGATGTGGGTCGAGCTGCGCTGCACCATCGTGACGTCGACGTCGTTCTCCCACAGGGCGCCGCAGATGTCGAAGGCGGAGTTGTTGCTGCCGATCACCACGACCTTCTTGCCGACGTAGGCGTCCGGGCCCGGGTGCGCGGACGAGTGGTGCAGGTCGCCGGCGAAGACGTCCGTCCCGGGGACGTCGGGGATGTTCGGCTTCCCGCTCATCCCGGTCGCGAAGACCAGCTGGGTCGGACGCAGCGTCAGCGGCCGGCCCTCCCGCTCCACCTCGACGGTCCACTCACCCGTCTCCTGCGAGTACGACGCGCTGGTCGCGGTGGTGCTCGACCAGTAGGGCACCTCCATGATCGTCGTGTACGACTCCAGCCAGTCGCCGATCTTGTCCTTGGGGGCGAAGACGGGCCAGTTGTCGGGGAACTTCAGGTACGGCAGGTGGTCGTACCAGACCGGGTCGTGCAGGCACAGGGACTTGTAACGGTTGCGCCACTGGTCGCCGGGTCGCGGGTGCTTGTCGATGACCAGGCTCGGTACGCCGAGCTGGCGCAGCCGGGCGCCCAACGCGATGCCACCCTGCCCGCCGCCGATCACCAGGACGTAGGGCTGCGTCGTGCTGCCCAGGGTCTCGGCCTCGTGCTGCCGTTGCTCCAGCCACGTCCGGCGCTGCCGGTCCGCCCCGTGCTCGGCCCCGCGCGGGCGGTGCTCGTTGCGCGGCTCCTCGTGCCCCTTGAGCTCGTAGAGCGTGGTCAGGAAGGTGAAGGCCCGACGCTCGCCGTCCTCCTCGACCAGGCGCAGCAGCCCCCGACCACGACCGATGGCGGTCTCGAAGACGAACCACGCCGTCACCACCCCGTCCGCCTCGTCGGCGGGCTCGTCCAGGGCGAAGCCCGAGGGATCGGTGGTGGCCAGGGTCGCGGCCAGCAGGTCGCCCACCCCCTCGCGGCCCTCCACGGTGGTGAGGTTCCAGCTGAAGGCCACCAGGTCCCTCCAGTAGGACTCGGTGGCGAAGAGCCGGGCGGCCGCCGGCACGTCCCGGGCCGCCAGCGCAGCCTCCAGGTCGGTCAGCCACGTCGTGGCGACGTCGCTCGGATCGGGCGTCGCGGTGGCCTCGGATGCGTCGAGGGTCTGGGTCACGGGTGTCTCCTTCCGACGTGACCCACGACACACCCGGCCGTACCATCGGCGGCAGGGTTGCACGAGGTTGCAACCGTCAGGAGGCGTGATGGCCGGCGACGAGCGCCAGCACGAGCGCGCCCAGCGGCTCACCCGCGAGCGGGTGCTGTCAGGCGGCATCCCCGCGGAGGTGGCCCGTCCCGAGATCAGCGCCTCGTGGCGCCGGGTCCGTGCCGGCGGCCTGGCCCCGGGCGCCGAGCCGGCCGTCGCCCCGCTCGCCGAGGCCGAGGTCGAGTCCCGACGAGCCTCCAGTGCGCTGGCGCCGCTGCTGCCGAGCATCACGTCCTCACTGGCCCCCGTGGTCGACGACGGACTGCTCATCGTCGTCACCGACACCGACGGCCGGGTCCTGTGGCGCCGTGGACACGGCGGCGTCCGTCGCCTGGCCGACCGGCTCGGCTTCGTCCAGGGCTCCGCGTGGACCGAGGCCAACGTGGGCACCAACGCCATCGGCACCTGCCTGGTCGTGGGCGAGCCGGTGCACATCCACGGCCCCGAGCACTATGTCGAGTCCCACACCCGCTGGAGCTGTGCCGCCTCCCCCGTCCTCGACCCCTGGACCGGGGCGAGCCTGGGGGCCGTCGACATCAGCGGGCCGGCGTACGCCGTCCGGCGCTCGGTGCTCGCCCTGGTCGGCGTGACCGCCCGGTTGGCGGGCGCCGAGGTGCGCCACGAGCACGCCGCGTCCCTCGAGCGGCTGCGGGCCTACGCCGCGCCCGTCGTCGCCCGGGTGGGCGGCCGTACCCTCGCGGTCGATCCCAGCGGACACGTCGCGGCCGTCACCGGCTGCACCGCTCCCGGCCGGCTCCTGCTCCCCGACGACCTGTCACCGGAGTCCACCTGGCTCCCCGCGCTCGGCGCGGTGAGCGTCGAGCCGCTGCCCGGCGGGTGGCTGCTGCGGCTGGGTGACGAGCACCCGACGGCCACCGAGCTGGTGCTGGACCTCCGGGGACGACCGGAGCTGCGGGTCAGCACCCCGAGCCACTCCTGGCGGCACCACCCCAGCCCACGACACACCGAGATCCTGCTCGCCCTGGTCCACGCCCCGGAGGGCCGCACCGCGGCCCAGCTCGCGGACGACCTCTTCGCCGACCCGAGCCGCGTGGTCACGGTCCGCGCCGAGATGTCGCGACTGCGCCGGACCCTCGGGACGATCCTGCTGGCCCGGCCCTACCGCATCGCGGGATCGGTGCGGGCCCGGGTGCTGCTTCCCGAGGCAGGTCCGGCCATCGGGGCGTCCAGCCCCGTGGGCGTCGCGTCCGGGTAGGTCGCGGCTCCGCTACCCTCAGCGGTCGTGGACGACTTCTCCGACCTGATCACAGCCAACCAGGCGTTCGCCGACTCCTTCGAGCTCGGTGGCTTCGACGGCGTCGCGCACGCCGGAGTGGCCATCGTGACGTGCATGGACAGCCGGATCGATCCGCTGCGGATGCTCGGGCTCCAGCACGGCGACGCCAAGATCTTCCGCAACCCGGGTGGCCGGGTCACCACCGCGGCGCTCGAGGCGCTGGTGCTCGGTGTCCACCTGCTCGGGGTCGAACGGATCCTCATCGTGCCGCACACCCGGTGTGCGATGGCGGCGAACACCGAGGCCGAGCTGCGGGAGCGGATCGGCGCCTCGGCCGGGGTCGACGCGACCTGGCAGAAGTTCCATGTCATCGCCGACCAGGTGGCCGCCCTCGAGGAGGACATGCAGAAGGTGCGCTCGCACCCGCTCATCCCCGACTCGATCGGGGTCGGCGGCTTCATCTACGACGTCGACTCCGGGCTGCTGGACCAGAAGTTCTGATGGGCGACGCCGAGGTCACCGCGACCGCGATGGCGGTCGTGGGCGCTGCCGTCTCCGCCCTCGTCTGGTGGATGACACGCGAGGCGGCCGCCGGGCGGCTGGCCCGCAACCGCACCCTGGGGCTCCGCACCCGACGGACCCTCGCCTCCGACGAGGGCTGGGTGCGCGGTCATCGTGCCGCCCTGCCCTGGACGCGCGCCGGCCGGTACGCCGCCGGCATCGTTGCCGTCGCGACCTTGGTGGCCGTCGGCTCCGGGCGGGCGGCCCCGCTGGGCGTCGCGCTCGGGTCGCTCGCGATCGCGACCGTGCTCGTCGTGACCCTGGGCGCCGTACTCGCCGTCCACCGCGCGCTGCCGGACTGACGCGTCGTCGTACGGCCCGACCCGCCGCGGGTCTCAGGGCAGTTCGTCCCCGTACCTGGCCCGCCCCCGTCTGATCGTCTCCGACACCCGCGCCGCGTCCTGCACACCGTCCACGCCCTCGGAGCTGGTCGTCGACCGCGCCGTCCGAACCTGTGGTCGCCGGGACGTCAGACGTATGCCGGGCTCCCCCAGCGACCGGGCGACCCGCGTACGACGGACCGCCCGGACGACACGCGGACACAACCCCCGTCCGTCCGACCCGGCCACGCTCAGAGCAAGCCGTCGGAGGCGGTTGTGTCCGCGTGTCTGCACCACCACTACCTGGTGGGCGTCCTCGTAGACCACCCTGCCGGGGTCGTCCGACTCGACGCGCTCCCACGCCACCGCGCCCGGGTTGACCTCGTGGTCGTAGATCGCCGGGTCGACGGTGGAGGGGTCCCGGTAGGCGTCGTCGAACCAGCGGTTGCGCTGCCGGCGCCACTGCTCGTCCTCGGCGCTCAGCAGGCACTGCCTCCCGAGGACGTCGACGAGACCGAAGACGCCGACGTGGATGCCGCGCTCCGACACGTGCGGGCTCCGGAAGCGGACGTACGAGCCCGTCAGGCGTCGAGCGTCTCCATGTCCACGTCGTACGCCCCCTGGACGATGAACTCCTTGCGCGGCGCGACGTCGGAGCCCATGAGCAGCTCGAAGACGCGCGCCGAGACCTCGGCGTCGTCGACCGTGAGGCGGCGCAGGGTGCGGTGGCGCGGGTCCATGGTCGTCTCGGCCAGCTGGTCGGCGTCCATCTCACCGAGACCCTTGTAGCGCTGCACCGGGTCCTTCCAGCGCACGTTCTTCTTCTTCAGCTCGGCGAGCCTGCGCTGCAGCTCGTCGTCGGAGTAGGTGTAGACGTACTTGTCCATCCCCTTCCGGGGGTTGGAGATCTCGATGCGGTGCAGCGGCGGGACCGCGGTGAAGACGCGCCCGGCGGTGATCAGGTCGGGCATGTACTTGAAGAACAGGGTCGCCAGCAGGCAGCGGATGTGGGCGCCGTCGGAGTCGGCGTCCGCCATGAAGATGATCCGGCCGTAGCGGGCCGCGTCGAGGTCGAAGGTGCGCCCCGAGCCGGCGCCGACCACCTGGATGATCGAGGCGCACTCGGCGTTCTTGAGCATGTCCCCGACCGAGGCCTTCTGGACGTTGAGGATCTTGCCGCGGATGGGCAGCAGCGCCTGGTACTCCGAGTTGCGGGCGAGCTTCGCGGTCCCCAGCGCCGAGTCGCCCTCGACGATGAACAGCTCGGTGCGCTCGTTGTCACCGGCCCGGCAGTCGGCGAGCTTGGCCGGCAGCGCCGAGGACTCCAGGGCGTTCTTGCGCCGCTGCGTCTCCTTGTGCTGCTTGGCCGCGATCCGGGTCTTGGACGCCCCCACGACCTTCTCCATGACCAGCTTGGCCTGCACCTTCTCGGCCCGCTTGGTGGAGGTGAGGAACGCCTTGAGCTCCGCGGCCACGACCTTGCGCACGACGGTGCGCGCCGCCGGGGTGCCCAGGATCTCCTTGGTCTGGCCCTCGAACTGGGGCTCGGCCAGCCGCACCGTGACCACGGCGGTCATGCCCTCGAGGACGTCGTCCTTCATGACGTTGTCGTCGTTGACCTTGAGCACCTTGGCGGAGCGCATCACGTCGTTGAACGTCGCGGTCACCGCCTGCTCGAAGCCGCTGAGGTGGGTGCCGCCCTTGGGCGTCGCGATCACGTTGACGTAGGAGCGGACCTGGGTGTCGTAGGTCTGCGAGC
>NZ_JBFUMD010000202.1:0-6352 GCF_054049555.1 Nocardioides sp. P5_C9_2 | reverse complement strand
CGTCGCGGCCGCGGTGGCTGGTCGGTTCTGCCGCACTTCGGCGGTTCCAGCGCGAGGTTTCGGGAGCCGCGGATAGCCTCCCCCTGTGAAAGCGACTGACTTGGCCAAGGTGCGCGCGACCCTATGGGCCGCGGCCGACGAACTTCGCGCCAACTCGAAGCTGACCCCGGGGCAGTACCGAGACCCGGTTCTCGGCCTGGTCTTCCTTGCGTACGCCGAGAATCGCTTCGAGGCAGTGCGTGGCGAGGTCGAAGCCAAGGCCAGCGCCCGCAACCCGGCGACGATCGCCGACTACAAGGCGAAGTCCGTTCTGTATGTCCCCGCCGAGTCACGGCTGTCGAGCCTTGTCGATCTGCCCGAAGGTGCAGACGTCGGCAGGGCCACCGACGAGGCGATCAAGGCCATCGAGGAAGCCAACTCCGAGCTCAAGGACATCCTGCCGCGCGGTTACCAGAAGCTGGAGCGCTCGACCCTAATCGAGCTGCTGCGTCTCTTTGCGCCGCTGCCCACCCAGCTCGAGGGCGACGCCTTTGGCTTCATTTACGAAGATTTCCTGTCGAACTTCGCTGCCCAAGAGGGCAAGGGCGGTGGTGAGTACTTCACGCCCTACTCCATCGTCCGCCTCATCGTCGAGATCCTGCAGCCCTTCCAGGGCCGCGTCTTCGACCCGGCTTGCGGCTCTGGCGGCATGTTCGTTCAGTGCGCGAAGTTCGTTGAGCGTCACCACGAGTCGGCCAGCCGCAAGCTGTCCGTATTTGGGGCGGAGAAGACCGACGACACCGTTCCGTTGGCCAAGATGAACCTGGCCCTCCACGGGCTCTCGGGTGACATCCGCCAGGCCAACAGCTACTACGAAGACCCGCACAGTGCAGTCGCTGCCTTCGACTACGTGATGGCCAACCCGCCGTTCAACGTTGACAAGATCAAGAAGGAACAGCTGGCCGGCGACAAGCGCTTCCCGTTCGGCCTGCCGAAGGCCGACAACGGCAACTTCCTGTGGATCCAGCAGTTCTACGCGGCCCTCTCCCCGAACGGCCGCGCCGGCTTCGTCATGGCGAACTCCGCTGGAGACGCCGGCCACTCGGAGAAAGAGATCCGCAAACAGCTGATCGAGTCCGGGACCGTCGACGTCATGGTGGCCATCGGCCCCAACTTCTTCTACACCGTCACGCTGCCGGTGACACTGTGGTTCCTCGACAAGGCCAAGGTTGGTGGGCCGCGCGCGGACACCGTGCTGTTCCTCGACGCCCGGAACACCTTCAGGCAGATTGACCGCGCCCACCGCGACTTCACGCCCGACCAGATCGAGTTCCTTGCCAACATCGTGCGGCTCTATCGAGGAGAGGACGTCGAGACCGTCGATGGGAGTGCAGTTCTTCTCAAGGAGAACTTCCCCGATGGGAAGTACGTCGACGTTGGCGGTCTATGCAGGGTCGCGACTCGTGCCGAGATCGAGGCGCAGGGCTGGAGTCTCAACCCCGGCCGCTACACCGGCACCGCTGCCGTGGACGAAAGCGACGTCGACTTCATGGGCGACCTCGAAGCGCTGTACGAGGAGTTCACAATGCTGAGCGACCGGGCCGACGTTCTCCGCGTGAAGGTCGATGCCGCCGTCCAAGGGATTCTCGACGCATGAGCGGGTGGCGCGATGTGACCCTTGCCGACGTCTCCGAGAGGGTGGACTACGGATACACGGCCTCGGCTTCACACGATCCCGCCCTGCCTCGGTTCCTCCGCATAACCGACATCGCACAAACGCACCTCGATTGGTCGGGAGTGCCAGGTTGTCCCATCGACGGGAAGAACCTGCGAAGGTACGAACTCGCGAGCAACGACATTGTCGTGGCGCGGACGGGGGCGACTGTCGGCCACGCCAAGCGCATTCGGACGCATCCGCAAGCAGTGTTCGCCTCCTATCTGGTGCGCTTCAGACTTGTGCCTGAGGCGGCCCCGAGTTTTGTCGGGGCCGTTGTGGAGTCGAATGACTACAAGCGATGGGTCCAACAGAACGCGGGCGGCGCGGCCCAGCCAAACGCGAGCGCCAAGGTCCTCGGCGCGTTCCCTTTTCGCCTGCCCGACAAGGAGACGCAGGTCAGAATCGGAGCGATCTTCGACATCATCGCTGACTTGATCGAGAACAACCGGCGGCGCGTCGAGGTGTTGGACAAGATGGCGCGGGCCATCTACCGCGAGTGGTTCGTGGACCTCCGTTACCCCGCACATGAAGACGTCCCCCTCGTCGACTCCGCCCTCGGGCCCATTCCCGATGGCTGGACGGCGGGCACCGTTGGTGATGTTCTTGAACTCAAGTACGGCAAGGCCCTCAAAGCGGACGCTAGGCGGGGCGGCGACGTGGCTGTCGTCAGTTCCGCGGGAGTTGTCGGTTGGCATGATGCGTCACTCGTCGATGGGCCTGCGATCGTGGTTGGACGCAAGGGCAATGTCGGAAGCGTTCACTGGGTCGAGGGCCCATGCTGGCCGATTGACACGGCATACTTCGTGGACACCGACCTGCCATTGAGATTCGTTGCCGAACAGTTGCGCCGCACGAAGTTCAGCAACTCACACGCCGCTGTCCCTGGGCTCAGCCGCGAGAGCGCGTACGCGAGGCCATTCGTCATCCCGCCCGCGAGCCTGCTGGAGTCTTTCCAAGCGCTGGTCGATCCATTCGGGTCGCAGGCTGCCGTTCTCTCGCTCCAAAGCGAGAAGCTCGCAGAGTTGCGCGACCTACTGCTGCCGAGGCTCGTCACCGGCCAGATCGACGTGTCCACGCTTGACTTGGATGGGTTGATCGAAAGCCGGGTTGCGTGATGGTGCCGACCGGGGCGGAGTACCTGTACGTGGAGAAGCCCAGCATGGAGTTGTTGGCGGAGCTCGGCTGGACGCCGGTTGACGCGTTCCACGAGATCCTCGGGTCGGAGGGAACGCTCGGTCGCGACTCCCAGCACGACGTAGTACTCACCCACCGGCTGCGGTACGCAATGCGCAAGCTCAACGCTGAATACGTCCCCTACGCGTCGATCGACGAGGCCATCGAGACGCTGACGAAGGACCGGACCGTGATGGACCCGGCCCGCGCCAACCGTGAGGTCCACGACCTGCTCCGTGACGGTTACCGAGCCGAGTGGACCGACGACAGCGGCGCGAAGCAGATCGAGACACTGCGCTACTTAGATCTCAGCGAACCCGCGAACAACGACTTGCTGGCCGTGCAGCAGATGTGGGTCAAGGGCACCCTCCACAGCCGACGCCTCGATGCTGCGCTCTTCGTCAACGGCGTCCCGTTGGTGCTGATGGAGTTCAAGGAGCCCAACGAGTCGGTCAAGTCGGCGTACGACAACAACCTGTCCGACTACCGCGACACCATCCCGCAACTGTTCATCCCGAACTGCCTCGTACTGCTGTCCAACGGCAGTCACGCCAAGGTCGGGTCGACGTACTCGCCGTGGGAGTTCTTCAACGACTGGAAGGTCATCGACGCTCACGGAACCCGCGGCGTGGTGGCTTTGGAGACGGCTCTGCGCGGCACCTGTGACCCGGTAGCGTTGCTTGACCTGCTCGAAAACTTCGTCGCGTACATGGAGCGCCCCGGCGGCTTGATCAAGGTGCTAGCGCGCTCGCACCAGTACCTCGGGGTCAATGCGGCGATCGAGAACCTTCACCGGGCGCGTGCCGAGCAGGACAAGCGCCTCGGTGTCTTCTGGCACACGCAAGGTTCGGGTAAGTCGCTGTCGATGTTGTGGTTCACCCAGAAGGTGCTGCGTCAGGTGCCTGGCAAGTGGACCTTTGTCATGGTCACCGACCGCACCGAGCTCGACACCCAACTGCACGGAGAGTTCGCCGATGCCGGAGCGATCTCACCAGAGGCGCGGGTGCACGCGGAGTCCGGCACCCATCTGCGCGAGCTGCTGGCTGCCGATCATCGGTACGTGTTCACGTTGATTCACAAGTTCCAGCCGTCCAAGGCGCTGGGGGAGCGGCAGATGCCGGTGCTCTCAGATCGTGCCGATGTCATCGTCATCACCGACGAGGCGCACCGCAGCCAGTACGACACGCTTGCCCTCAACATGCGCACGGCCCTACCCAACGCCTCGATGATGGGCTTCACCGGCACCCCGCTGATCGCAGGCGAGGAACAGGCGACCCGCGAGCAGTTCGGCGACTACGTCAGCGTCTACAACTTTCGCGACGCGATCGAGGACGGCGCGACGGTCCCGCTTTACTACGAGAACCGCATCCCCGAGCTCCAGCTGGTGAACGAGAACTTCTCCGACGAGCTCAACGCCCTACTTGAGGAAGCAGAGCTCGACGAGGACGCCGAGGGACAGCTGGCACGCGCCTTCGGCACTCAGTACACCCTCCTGACGCGCCCAGAGCGGCTGAAGACCATCGCGAAGGATCTCGTCGCTCACTTCGTCGGCCGGGGCTTCAGCGGCAAGGCGATGTACGTCGGGCTCGACAAGGCCGCCGCCGTGCGTATGTACAACCTGGTCCAGGACGCCTGGGCCGAGCACCTCACCGAGTTGAAGGCTGAGCACGACGCGCTCCCCGAGCTGGAACGGCCCTGGCTGGCCTCGCGGATTGAGCTGATGAAAACCACCGACATGGCGGTCGTGGTTTCGCAGAGCCAGAACGAACTCAAGATCCTCGACGACCTCGGACTCGACATCCGGCCGCACCGCGAGCGGGTGATCCGCGAGGACCTCGCCGAGAAGTTCAAGGACGCCGAGGATCCGTTGCGGTTGGTGTTCGTCTGCGCCATGTGGATGACCGGATTCGACGCTCCCAGCGTCTCGACCGTCTACCTCGACCGGCCGATGCGCAATCACACCCTGATGCAGACCATCGCCCGGGCCAACCGTGTCTTCCCGGAGAAGGACAACGGCCTGATCGTCGACTACGTTGGCGTCTTCAGGAACCTGGAGAAGGCCCTCGCGATCTACGGAGCCGCTGAGGCCGGTGCGTCGCCGATCGAGATCATCGACGCGCTCGCGGGTGAGCTCGACGCAGCCGTGGCAGAGGTGTTCGAGTTCTGCTCCGGCGTTGGGGTGGACCTGGCGGCGATGCGCGACGCCGAGGGGTTCGACCACGTCGCCAAGCGCGACGCCGCCGTCGAGGCCTTGCTGGTGGACGAGGAGACCCGCACCGACTTCCAGCAGAAGGCCCGTCAGGTACGCAAGCTCTTCAAGGCCCTGCTCCCCGATCCGACAGCCGCCGCGCAGCAGCGAAACGTCGCCGCGATCCGGGTGATCGCCGAACGCATCGCGCAGGTCACGCGCCCGCCCGAGGCCGACATCGGCGCCGTCACGGATGCGGTCGACGCCTTGCTCGACCGGTCGGTGGGCGCCGAGGAGTACGTCATCCGGGCAGCCGCTGAGGGGACCAAGCCGGACCCCCTGATCGATCTGTCACAGATCGACTTCGAGGGCTTGGCAGCTAGGTTCGCGGGCCGAGAGCGAGCCGAAACCGACCGGTTGGCGCAGTTGCTCCGCCAGCAAGCCATCAGCGCTGCCGTGCGCAACCCAACCAGGTACGAACTTGTCGAGCGGATCGAGCAGCTGATCGATGACTACAACGCCGGCAGTGTGAACATCGACGAGTACCTGCGACGCCTCATCGAGCTCTCCCAAACCCTCACGGAGGAAGAGGAACGATCCGCCCGTGAGGGTCTGACCGAGGAAGAACTCGCGATCTTCGACCTGCTGACCCAGCCTGACCCGGTGCTGACAGGCGAGGAGCGCGAGACGGTGAAGGCCAGCGCCAAGAAGCTCTTGGAGCACCTGCACGACAAGCTCGTTCAGGACTGGCGCCGAAAGGTCGACGTCAAGAACGACGTGGACAGCACGATCCGGCGGGTCCTTGACCAGGGTCTGCCAGAGACGCCGTACACGGTAGACATCTTCACCTCGAAGGTGCAGCTCGTCATGGATCACGTGCTCACGGCATACGGTGACAACGGCGAGAGCGCGTACGACGGACGAGTCGACGTCCAGTTCCCGCAGGACCTGCCGGCCGAGTTCTCTGGACCTATCGACGTGAATCGGATCGCCGACGACGTCGTCGCACGCATTCACGCCGATCCCGACTTCGCCCGGCACGTTGCAGAGCAACTCGAGTTGAACCCGCGTGAAGGTGGCCTGCCCGCCGACCACCACTGAGTTCGAGGCTGCGCCCGGTATCGCTGTTGAGTTGTCAAGGATCAAGCGCAGTGCCCGTGCACTGATGAACCGGCCTTGAGTCAGGCGGCCTCGTCGCTGACCGTGCTGCCGTCCGTCCGTGCCGCCAGCAGGTGGCGGGCGTCGATCTCCTTGGCCTGGTCCTTCGTCAGGTCGGTGAACCCCCAGTCGTGCGG
>NZ_JBFUMD010000201.1:0-6355 GCF_054049555.1 Nocardioides sp. P5_C9_2 | reverse complement strand
GCGACCAGCCGAGCACCATCCCGGCCAGGATCCCCGGCATGGCGAGCGGGACGGTCACCCGGCGGAAGGTCGTCCAGCGGGTGGCCCCCAGGGTCGCGGCAGCGGCGTCGTACACGGGGTCGGCGGAGCGCAGCGCGCCCTCGATCGCGATCACGACGAAGGGCAGGGAGACGAAGACGTGGGCGAGCACGACCCCCCAGGTGGTGAAGGGGAAGGCGAAGCCCGTCAGCTCGAGCAGCGGCTCACCGATCAGCCCGGTCCGACCGAAGGCGTTGCGCAGGGCGATGCCGGCCACGACCGGGGGGAGCACGAGCGGGACGGTGACCAGCGCGCGCAGCAGCCCACGACCGCGGAAGTCCACGCGGGCCAGCAGCCACGCGACGGGAAGGCCCAGCACGACACAGACCAGCATCGCCGCCGTCGACGTGACGACACTGAGTCGCAGCGCCTGGCGCAGCGACTCGGAGGAGAGCTCGTCGGGCAGCGAGGCCCAGTCGGTGGCCGCGACCATCGCGATCAGCGGGACGACGAGCACGAAGACCGCGAGGGCCGCCGGCACCAGCAGGACCGCGGGCGGTCGCCCCAGCGGGTCGCGGGTCACGGCGCGGGGTCCGGGACGCCGAAGCCGGCGTCCTCGAGCGCGGAGCGACCGGCATCGGAGAGCAGCAGGTCCACCCAGGCCTGGGCCAGGTCGGCGTCGCCGGCCTGCTCCAGCGGCGCCACGGCGTACGTCGTCACCACGTCGGCCGCCTCGGGGATCTCGACGGTGGCCACGCTGTCGCCCGCGGCCACGGCGTCGGTGGCGTAGACGAGGCCGGCGTCGACCTCGCCCGAGGTCACCTTGTCGAGCGCGGAGCGCACGTCGTCCTCGAGGCTGACCGGCTCGGAGGTCGTGCCGGCCCGGTCCAGGACCTCGAGCGCGACCCGGCCGCACGGCGCCTCGTCGGCGCAGCGCACCCAGCTCGTGCCGTCGAGGTCGTCGAGCGACTCGATGCCGAGCGGGTTGCCCGGCTGGGTGACCAGGACGAGCACGTTGGTGGCGAAGTCCTCGACGTCGCCGGTCACCCCGGCGTCCTCCGCGACCCCCATGGAGGTCGTGTCGGCGGTCGCCAGCACATCCCCGGGCGCGCCGTCGGCCGCCTGCTCGGCCAGGTCGGTGCTGCTGCCGAAGCTGAAGGTCACCGTCTCGCCCTCGTCCGCCTCGTAGTCGCCCGCGAGCTCGGTGAAGACGTCTGTCAACGAGGCGGCCGCGAGCACGGTGATGCCCCCACCGTCGGTGCCGTCGCCCGCACCGTCACCCCCGCAGGCACTCAGGGTGACGGCCAGCACGGCGGCAGACAGAAGCGCAGATCGGTGAACCCTCATGAGGGGAGTGTGCCGCACCTGCGGGAACGATGTCAGCCTTCGGTCTGCAGCTGCGGATCCRCCAGGGCGAATCCGTGGTCGGCGAGGATCGTCTGACCGGCCTCGCCGAGGACGAAGTCGATGAACTCCTGGCCCTCGTCCGGGTGGGGTCCGCCGTCGATGAGGGAGATGGACGGGAACGCGACCCGGTCGCTCGCCCACGGCAGCTCGATCGTCTCGACGGCGTCCCCGGCACCGGCGGCCTCCGAGGCGAGCACGAGCCCGGCCTCCACGCTGCCGTCGACGACGGTCTTGATGGTCGCGGCCGAGTCGGCCCCGACCACCTGCTGGACCTCGATGCCGGCGGAGTCCAGCGCGAGCTGGGCCAGCCGACCGCACGACTCGTTGATGTAGCAGACGGCCACCTCGTCGCCGTCGAGGTCGGCGACCCGCGTGACGTCGCCCGGGTTGCCCCGCGGGACGGCGATGACGAGGTGGTCCTCGGCGAACACGGCGGGCTCGCCGGTCAGGACGCCGTTGACCTGGACGAGACCCACCGGGTCGGCGGCCGCCAGGACGTCAGGGGTGTCCCCGGCGGTCAGGTCGCGGACGAGGTTGCCCGACGAGTCCACGGTGAGGTCGATGGCGACGTCCTGCTCCTCCTCGAAGGCCCGGCCGAGGTCGGTGAACGCGTGGCGCAGCGAGGAGTCGGCGTACACCTCGATCGTCGTCGACGGCCCGGCGCACGAGCGCACCACGGTGGCGACGACGAGCAGGGTGACGAGCAGCGCGGCCACCACGAGGGCCGCGCGGGGCGGGCGCCTCACGGGACCTCCACCACGACGTGCGTGGACTTGACCGAGGCGACCGCGCGCACGCCCGGCTCGAGGCCGAGCTCGTCGGCGGCGTCGGCGCTCATCAGGGACACCATCCGGTGCGAGCCGCAGACCATCTCGACCTGGGCCATCACGTGGTCCTTCTTCACGCGCGTGACGATGCCGCCGAGACGGTTGCGCGCGCTGACGGCGCTGGCCCGTGTCTGCTCACGGTCCGGCTCGTCGAGCAGGGACTCGGCCAGCCGGGCGAGGTCGGTGCCGCGGATCGTCGTCGGGGAGCGGCCGTCCCCCGGCACGGCGGGCAGCCGACCGGYGTCGACCCAGCGCCGTACGGTGTCGTCACTGACGCCGAGCACGTCGGCGGCCTCGGCCAGGCGGTAGGTCGTCATCGGGGGATTGTCTCCCACGTGCGCAGCGCCCCGACCACGACGGGTGCCGACGGTGCGCTGGGGCCGTACGGGACAATCGGCGGCGTGAGCGACAGCGGCGTCAACCCTCCCACCGTGAGCGGGCCCAGCGGCAAGCCCTCGCGCCACCAGCGCTCGGCAGCCGGCATGGTCGGCGCCATGATCATCACCCTGCTGGTCATCGGGGGCTTCGTGGCCCTGCGCGGCTTCACCCGGGACCAGGCGGAGGTCGAGGTGTCCCCCGTCGACTACCAGGACGCGGTGGCGGCGGCCGCCGACTCCGGGCTGTCGCTCGTGCATCCCCGTGAGCTGCCGGACGGCTGGCGGGCCACGAGCGTCGACCTGTCCAGGGACGAGTCGCCGGCCTGGGCGATGGGGATGCTGACCGACGAGGGCCGCTTCGTGGGGATCCGCCAGGAGGAGGAGTCAGCCGACGACATGGCGGCCGTCGCGATCGACAAGGACGCGGTGGAGGGCGACGAGGTGCGCCTCGACAGCGAGGTCGCCGACACGTGGACCACCTGGACCGACGACGGCGGGGACACGGGCTATGCCGCCGAGCTGGGGGACCAGACGGTGCTGGTCTACGGCTCCGCGCCTCGCGAGGACCTCACCGAGATCGTCGCGCTGCTGCAGCGTTGACCAGGGGGTTCACCGGACGACCGCCTACTGGTCCTCGGCCGCGCCCTCGATGACCGCGTCGAGGCGCTTGCGCGCCCCGTCGAGCCACGACTGGCAGACCTGGGCGAGCAGCTCGCCTCGCTCCCACAGGGCCAGTGACTCCTCGAGCGTGGTGCCGCCGGCCTCGAGGGTGCGCACCACCTCGATGAGCTCCTCGCGGGCCGCTTCGTACGTCGGGGTGTCCTGCTCGGCGGGGGAGTCGCTCATCGCGTGGTCCTTCGAGTCGAGGGGGTGGTGTCGTCGTCGGGATCGGTGGGGCTGCCCTCGGTGCGGGTGGTGGTGGCGACCACCCGGCCGTCGGCCACCCGGACGCTGACCTCCGCGCCCACGATCACGGCGTCGACCGAGGTGACGACGTGGCCGTCGGCGTCCTGGAGCACGGCGTAGCCACGCCGGAGGGTGGCCAGGGGGGACAGCGCCCTGGCCCGCGCCCGCTGGTGACCGATGTCGTCGGCCGCCCGGTCGAGCCGGTGGCCCAGGGTGCGGCGGGCCCGCTCCAGGAGCAGGTCGACCTCGTCCGAGCGCGCGGCCAGCAGGGTGCGCGGGTCGGCCATCACCGGTCGGGAGCGCAGCTGGTCGAGGCGCTCCTGCTCGCGGTCGACGATGCGTGACATGACGGAGCGGACGCGGTCGCGGGCCCAGGTGACCCCGGCGAGCTCCTCGGCCATGTCGGGCACCACCAGCTTGGCGGCGTCGGTGGGGGTCGACGCCCGGACGTCGGCGGCGAGGTCGAGCAGCGGGGCGTCCTGCTCGTGGCCGATGGCCGACACCACGGGGGTGCGGGCCTTGTGCACCGCGCGGAGCAGCGCCTCGTCGGAGAACGGCAGCAGGTCCTCGACCGAGCCGCCGCCGCGGGCGATGACGATCACGTCCACGCTCGGGTCCGCGTCGAGCCGCTCGAGCGCCTCGATCACCTCGCCGGCGGAGCGCGAGCCCTGCATCGCGGCGTACGCCGTGACGACGTCCACGGCCGCCCACCGCCGGCGGGCGTTGTCGACGACGTCGCGCTCGGCGGCACTGCCCGGTGCGGTCACCAGTCCCACGCGGCCGGGCAGGAAGGGGAGGTCGCGCTTGAGCTCGGGGGCGAAGAGGCCCTCGGCGGCCAGCAGCTGGCGGCGGCGCTCGATGCGAGCCAGCAGCTCGCCGAGGCCGACCATCCGGATGTCGCGGGCGTAGAGCGAGAAGCTCCCGCGGTTGGCGTAGAACGAGGGGCGCGCGTGCACGACGACGGAGGCCCCCTCGACGAGCGGCGGGTTGAGGGAGTCGAACAGCGTGCGCTGGCAGGTGAGGGTCACCGAGATGTCGGCGATCGGGTCGCGCAGGGTCATGAAGACGGTGCCGACGCCGGGTCGGCGGTTGACCTGCGCGATCTGACCCTCGACCCAGACGGCGCCGAGGCGGTCGATCCACTGGCTCACGGCGTTGGCCACCGCACGCACCGGTGCCGGTGACTCGAGCGTCGCGTCGCGGAGGGTGGCCACGCAGCGACCCTAGGGGACGGCGCCGACAGTGCAGCACGCCCGGGCGGCTCCTAGACTCGGGCCATGACCACCGATCTCGGCCTCCCCCCGGTCCTCGACCCGGAAGCCGCCAAGAACGTCCTGCTGGCGGCACCCCGCGGCTACTGCGCCGGCGTCGACCGCGCGGTGATCACCGTCGAGAAGGCTCTCGACCTGTACGGCGCGCCGGTCTACGTGCGCAAGCAGATCGTCCACAACAAGCACGTCGTCGCCGACCTCGAGGCCCGGGGCGCCATCTTCGTCGAGGAGCTCACCGAGGTCCCGGAGGGTCGGACGGTGGTGTTCTCGGCGCACGGCGTCTCGCCGGCGGTGCACACCGAGGCGCAGGAGCGAGGACTCAAGACGATCGACGCGACCTGCCCGCTGGTGACGAAGGTCCACCACGAGGCGAAGCGGTTCGCGAGCGACGACTACGACATCCTCCTCATCGGCCACGAGGGCCACGAGGAGGTGGAGGGCACCGCCGGCGAGGCGCCCGATCACATCCAGCTCGTGCAGTCCCCGGCGGACGTCGCCGGCATCGTGGTGCGCGACCCGGCCAAGGTCGCCTGGCTGTCGCAGACCACGCTCTCGGTGGACGAGACCCTGGAGACGGTGGCCGCGATCCGGGAGCGGTTCCCGCTCCTGCTCGACCCGCCGAGCGACGACATCTGCTACGCCACCCAGAACCGTCAGCTGGCGGTCAAGGAGATCTCCGAGGGTGCCGACCTGCTGATCGTGGTCGGGTCCGGCAACTCCTCCAACTCGGTGCGCCTGGTGGAGGTCGCCCTGGAGGCGGGCGCCAAGGCGTCGTACCGCGTCGACGACGCCTCGGAGATCGACGAGGCCTGGCTCGAGGGCGTGGACACGGTCTCGGTGACGTCGGGCGCCTCGGTGCCCGAGGACCTGGTCGACGGCGTGCTCGCCTACCTGGCCGAGCGCGGCTACCCCGAGGCCCGGGCCGTCCACACGGCCGAGGAGTCGCTCATCTTCGCCCTCCCGCCGGAGCTGCGCCGCGACATCCGCGCCGCCCAGGCCCGGGGCTGACCGAGGGACTGGTCCGGACATGGCCCGCTACCTCGACATCCACCCCGACAACCCGCAGCCACGCCTGGTGACGCAGGTCGTCGAGGCGCTGCGAGACGACCAGCTGATTGCCTATCCCACCGACTCGGGCTACGCGCTCGGCGCCCGGCTCGGCAACCGCGAGGGCCGCGACCGGATCCTGCGCATCCGCGACCTCGACGACCGGCACCACTTCACCCTGATGTGCAAGGACTTCGCCCAGCTCGGGCAGTTCGTGCACGTGGACAACGCAGCCTTTCGGGCGATCAAGGCGGCCACCCCGGGTCCCTACACCTTCATCCTGCCGGCCACCGGCGAGGTGCCGAAGCGGCTGATGCACCCCAAGAAGCGCACCGTCGGCGTCAGGATCCCCGACCACGTGCTGGTCTGCGCGGTCCTGGAGGAGCTCGGGGAGCCGATCCTCACCAGCACGCTGATCCTCCCCGGCGAGGAGGAGGCCCGCACCATGGGCTGGGAGATCAAGGAGGACCTCGACCACGTCGTCGACGTCGTCATCGAGGCC